>VXOY01000024.1 GCA_009839835.1 Candidatus Spechtbacteria bacterium SB0662_bin_43
ATATCCTGGCAAACGTTTCTTTCAGGACGTGATTTGTAACCCTATAAACTTCTCTGTTGACACCTTCTTTAAAACCAAAACAGGTCTTGCGAAATACTCTCCTTTACCATCAATTTCATATCCAACATTTACACCAACTGATGTCCACCAAATCTCTCTTTCGTTAAAATGAACGCGATCTCTTCGATTGATCACTGCCTTTTTCTTGTGCCAATCTGAAAATGGTTTTTGGTAAATTGAACCTTGCTTCATATTTCAATTATACCAATTGCACAAAACCATTATCAAATACTAATCATTTTTCTCTATTCGTACAGGTTATAGTGTTAAATAAAAACCACTTAGTGGTTTGGGTGATAAAAATCTCGTTATTTATTAGATACTGTCTATCTGTTCTTGCACATTTTGTTCAGCTTTATCAAATACATCTTCTACTGTTTCGTGCAACACTTCTTTTGCTTCATCTCGTACCCTATCCAGCACCGCATCCAGTACGTACGCAACAGATGAATCAATAGTTGATGCTATGAACTCAGAGACATCATTCAGAATAGGCACATCGGCAACGCTGTCAGATACAATATAAAAAACAATTATCACCAACAAAAAAAGTGCGATAAGTGTACGAATGACATTCAATACATCTGTGTTCATTGTGTCTATTTAAGTGTTCTGTGTTGTTAGCGGTAGGCCTTGGGTTAGAGAGGACGATGACGCGTACATTCTCTGGTGGATTTTAGGTTGGAGGAGGAGCCACAACTGTCATAGGTGATAAGTTTTGGATAATAGGCCTGGCGAATGTTTACTTAGGTGTCCTCTGCCCTGGATATATTTTTGAAAGATAGGTGTATGGATTGACAGTTGCACCAATAGGAATGAGCCCACTCCGTGAGGATTTAACTGTTCTAAATGTATTAGGTGCATAGGCAACAAAGTGGAGGTGGCTACCTGTTGAAAAACCAGTTGACCCCATATTGCCTATCCTATCCCCTACGCTCACGTGCTGACCCACACCCACCGATATTGCCGAGAGATGAGCATAGAGCGTTACAACACCATTCGCGTGTCGTAGTGCGACCCAATTTCCATACCCATATCGTGAGCCTGACCTCCCAACAACCACTCCGCTATCAGCTGCGAGTATTGCAGAACCGAGCGGAGCAGCAATGTCAACGCCGTTATGAAATCCTCCTGTTTGCCCATTTGTCGTCTGGCACCGTGGATACGATCGTACTGCAAAACGAGACGTTAAACACCCATACCCTTGCGTTATCAACCCACCCTTGTTGGGCCATATAAACGTACCTTGGGGCAGTGTGGCAGGAATCAATTTCTTCCGCAACTCCTCTTCTAACTGAAATATCTCTTCTCGCAATGCCTTGTCTTGGGCATTGACTTGGTTCAAAAGGTTTTGATACTGTGCTTGGCTTGACCGTGTTTCTGACAACAAAACCGCTCTCTCTTGTCTGGCTTCTGCAAGAATACTATTTTGAGCATCTAACTCGTTTTGTTCATTTACTAAATCCTCTTCTTGTTGTAATAGTTCTTCTTTTTGAATCTCCAACAACGCTCGTTCCTCTTGCAGGCTCAGCACTATCTCCTGCAACGCTGCAAGTAACTGATCCCGTGCTTGTACTTTATCAAGAAAATCAGAGAACGAGTCGTGGAGCAGTATAATTTCAATGAATGACTGATCGCTTACTACTTGCAACGACTGCAAGAGATACACAATGTCTTGTTCTCGTTTCTCAATGAGTTCTTCTTTGAGATTTATCTCTATTTTTGTTTTCTCTATTTCCAACCTCTTGGTCTCTACTGCTGCTTTTTTTACTTCAATCTCGGTTGCCAATATCTGTATTTCTGCATCAAAAGATGCTATGTGTTGTTGCAAGGTTCGTGCCTCATGTTGGTGGGTATGAATGACTGCCTGATATTCACTCACTTGTTTTTGTAGCCTCTTCTGCTCTTCTTCCTTTTGTCGTATCTGTTCTTGCAAGTCTTCTATCTCGTCCCCTGTTGCCTGAAGAGCGGTGAAAAAAATACCCAGACACACAGCAGTACAACAGAATACTGAAATAATCACAACAAGGGTACGTTTTGTCAGAAAAAAATGGGTCATAGCTGCTGACGCGATAACTTATTGAGTGCGACTTGAATCCGCCTTATACTTTCTTGTTTGCCCAACGCGCTCATAATATCAAATGGTGGTGGCGAAGATCGTCTGCCCGATACTGCAACACGCACAGGATGAAAAATAGCTCCTTTATTGTCTGCTTTTTCAGCACTTTCTGCGAGGAGTGCTTTCAGGGCTGCAGTACTCCATTGGTGTTCTGGAATCAGGCTCAGTTGATCAAAAAGGGAACGGAGCACCTTCTGTGTTTGCTCTCCCCTGCTCTCTTTATACCACAACAGCGAAGGTTCGTATTCTGGCAGATCAAACATAAATGATACTCCTTCCTGTATTTCCTGGAGCGTTTTTATCCGTTCTTGTTCTAAGCCAAGAATGGTCTCAAGCTGCTCCTGTGAGTACTGAGACAGTGTTTTTTGTGGAACATTAAGGTAGGACAACGCACGCACGGTAAACTCTTGTTTACTCAGGTTACGAATATATACTCCGTTCATCCAGTCTAATTTTGTAGTATCAAAAATCGCAGGAGATGTCTGCACATCTTGCAGAGAAAACAATTCAACGATCTCTTGCCTGCTCATTATTTCTTGGTCTCCTTGCGGTCGCCACCCCAATAACGCCAAGAAGTTGAAGAGCGCATCCGCAATATAGCCTTGGGTACGATACTCGTTGATACTCGTTGCTCCGTGTCGTTTTGACAACTTTGACCGATCTGTTCCCAAAAGAAGCGGAACGTGCGCGTACTGAGGGTGTTCTATGCCAAGAGCTTTTTGTAGTAAGTACTGTTTTGGTGTATTTGAAATATGATCTTCTCCACGTATGACATCGGTAATTTTCATCGCGTGGTCATCAATAACAACCGCAAAGTTGTACAACGGATCGTTCTCAGACCGCGCAATACTAAAATCGCCCAAGAGCTGGGGTTGAAATCGCACCTCTCCTCGTATGGCGTCAGAAAAAATAATTGGATCAACAGCATCGTTACGTAGTCGTATAATGCTATTTTCGCTTTGACCTTTGGGTGCTGCGACATTGTCCCGATACGAACACAGGTGTCGTGGAGGTTCTTTTTTTTGCATTTGTAGCCGTTGTTCGCTCTGTAACTCTTGTTTTGTGTGCCAACAGTAAAACGCACCGTTATTGCGAAGTAGCTTTTGAAGAAATGTGGCGTATATCTCACGCCTCTCGCTCTGACGATACGGACCATACCCCCCTTTTTGCGAACCGTCACTCATTACTCCTTCGTCCCACTGTATTCCCAACCACTCAAGCCCTTGGAGAATATCCTGTTCCCACTTTTTTTCTGAACGGTTCGTGTCTGTGTCTTCAATTCGCAAGACAAAAGCACCACCAACGTTCAGTGCGTACGCACAATTGAACAACGCTGTTCGCGCAGTCCCAACATGCAAACCACCAGTTGGGCTAGGAGCTATTCTTACCCGATGCGTTGAGGGGGTCATACTGTAAAATAATATCAACAATGTCTTGCGTTGCTTGAGGTGTTGCAAAGGAGTGGGCAGCGCGCGACATACTCTTTCTTTTTGACTTGTCTTTCATAAGTGTTGTAATGGTTGTATGGAGCGTGTGGGCAGTAACAGTGCGTGGGTTGAGCGCAACGCACGCTCCGTGTTTTTCGTACAACGTGGCATTTTTCTCTTGATGCCCTGCAGCAGCAAATTCAAAAGGAATCAGAATAGAGGGCTTACCAACCAGTGCAATTTCAAACAAAGATCCTGACCCAGCGCGCGAGACAACTAATGAGCACTGAGCATACGCCTGTTTCAATTCGTTCTCGTCCAAGAAGTCGTAAAAATGATACTGTTTTCTCAGGTGGGTAGGGAGCTCTATAGACGCCTCTTGTGCCTCTCGTATATTCTTCTTTCCAGCCTGATGAATAACCTCGTACTCCTGTATCAATGAGTGGAGCAATGAAAAAATCAGGGTATTGATTTGAGACGCTCCTTGACTACCACCCATCACAAAGAGTACAGGACGATTACCTCGTAGATGGAGTGCTTCGGTGTCGGCAGTATGACGAAAATCGCGCACAGGATTTCCTACAACAATGACATCTCTCTGTTCGCTCGGGAATGATGCAAGAAGATTCTTTGTGAAACGCGAGAGTATCTTATTCGTTAACCCAGTAATGCTATCGGATTCGTGTGATACAACAGGAATACGAAACAACCACGCAATCACAACAACAGGGAATGCTCCATACCCTCCTTTAGAAAACACAACATCGGGCATATACCACAGCAATAACCAGTACGACTGCACCAAGCCAATGAACACAAGCGGGATATCAAACAGTGTTTGGAGCGAGAAATTGCGCCTTACTTTGCCTGTTATGATATGATGACACCGAATATGATTTTTTTCAAACGAATCCCTGTGCCTACGACACGACCCGATCACTACGATGCTCGGTGCTTGAGAACGCTGGGCAGCCCTGCCTTTGAGGGCTTGAGCCACAGCAATCAAGGGAAAAATATGCCCACCTGTTCCGCCTCCTGTCAGTACAATACGCATACTATGTTTTTCTCCTTGATAATTGCAACACTATCCCACTCGCTATCAAGACCGTTATCAAGGATGACGACCCATAACTAATATAAGGTAGAGAAATACCTGTCAGGGGCATGACTTGGAGCATAGCACCCATATTGATGAACGCCTGCAAAAAAATCCAAGATCCAATACCAACGAGCGTTAAGCGAGAAAATATATCCTGTGTTCTGCTTGCGATAAAAAGAATCCGCCCTACCAAGCACGAATAGAGAAGTACAACGAATGAGGCGCCAACAAAACCTGTTTCATCTCCCCAAACCGCAAAAATAGAGTCGTTCATTGGCTCAGGAAGCAGCCTTCTGTGCTGTAAACCATCTGCAAAATTAAAACTGACAAATTTTCCAGAACCAAGGGATATCTCTGCTTGATTCACATGGAAACTCCTTTCATTGGTATTTTCTCGTGGGTTGAGAAATGCCTGGATACGTTCAAAACGATACGAAGCCAGTGTCGCCATTGCAAGACCCACAAGCAAAGCGCCAATAACCAATACAGCGATGTATTTCCAGGGAGCACCTGCAACAAAGTAGATAATCCCTCCTATGATAACAATCAGTACCAGGGTGCTAAAATCTGGTTGCGATATGAGAACCAATGCAATGCTTGCCAATAAAATGGTAAATGCTACCAAAACAGACCGTTGTTTGATGTCCTCGTACCGCGTCTCCAGCAGTGCTGCTAAATACAGGATTGAGCTTAACTTGAGCAACTCAGATGGCTGAAACGTAAAAAGACCAATGTCCAACCACCTATTTGCTGTTGCGCCTGATACACTTAATCCAGGAATAAACACCATCAACATTAAAACCATTGAAAAAAGAAAAAACGGTAGTGCCAGTTTTTTCATCTTTCGCAAGGGCGTTATGTAGAACAAAAAAGCCGCAGCCAAGCCAAGAGTTAAGCCATACGTTACTTGGTGGACAAAAAATCTATAGAGACTACCGAACGCATCTCTGCTCTCTGAGAGAGACGCAGAAAATAACGCAACAATGCCGATAAGAATCAAGAGCGTGATAACAATAACTAAAATCTTATCTGGCTTGCCTGGTTTTGTTGTGATAAAATTACTCCATTTTTTATTCAAGGTTCTCAACATCATATGCAAGCGATGTTACGCAACGGATAAACTCCTCTCCCCTATCAAACTCATTTTTGAACATATTAAAACTTGCAGCACCAGGTGAAAACAGCACTGCTCGCGGACTGCACTCGTATGCTTTCTGTACTGCTTCGTGTACCGTAGCAACAGGAACCAACACTGCATTATATTTTGTATTTTCTCTGTGTATTTTTTCAGACGCACTCCCCGGAAGAATAAAAACAAACGGTACTCGCTTCAAGGCTTTTGCAAGGTCAGCAAAATCAAGATCCTTGTCCTCTCCCCCAACAATAACCGCTAAATTACTCGTTCCAATGGCGTCAATAGATTGCTGAACAGCGTATGGGTTTGTTGCTGCAGTATCATTATACCATTGTATGCCTTGTATTGTGCGAACGAGCTGCAACCTTCCAAACAATCCAGGAAACGATTGAATAGCAGACAGAGAGTCCTCCAACGAAATATCAAACAACGAAGCAACGGTGAGCGTTGCCGCAATATTTGACGGGTGGTGTACTGCCTTACAACGAATATCCTTATACGCTACCTGTTCTTTATCACCATAGAGAACACCATCCTCGTGATACCATCCTACCTTGCCAAACTCGGACACTGGTTTCTGCTTTCCGCTAAACCAAAGAATGTTTGAAGCAATGCGTGGTGCGATACTGCGCAGATACTCGCTTTCGTGGTTTAAGATCGCAAAGTCGTGGGCACTTTGAAACTGTACAATAATTTTTTTTGCTGCTTTATACGAGTCATACGAGTCGTATCTATTCAAGTGATCTTGAGCAATGCTCGTTATAACAGCAATGTGCGGACTCTTTTTATGGGGCGCCATACCTTCCAACCTCCAGCTTGACAGCTCTATCACGCCCCATACGCCACGGCGGTTATGGTCTAAAAATTTCAAGGGTGAACCATCAACATCTCCTCCTTTATACGCATCAGGATACTTTGTCTGCAACGCACAGTGAATAAGAGCTGTTGTTGTTGATTTTCCTTTTGTCCCGGTAACACCAATAACCTTGCCCATATCTGCAGCGCGTGCAAACAAGCCACTCCCCATTTCTATGGGTACATTGTGCTCTCGCGCAATCGCTAAAAAAGGAGAGGTATCAGGGATGGCAGGGTTACGAATAATCAAGTCAGCGGCCTCAAAATCTTTTCGTACGTGACCCCCAAGGTGCAGAGTAACGGTGTGCCCCTTGAGCGCGTCCAGTGAACGAGAGAGATCGTGCGCCTCCTTTGTGTCAGTCACAATTACGATTGCTCCGTTGCGAAGACAGAACAGAGCATCTTCAACTCCGCCTCCTGCAAGACCTAATCCCATAATGACAACGGTTTTGTTTTTGAGATCCATACTACGATGTGGGCGATTTTACATTTTTGTTTTGAGGTTCATACACTATGTCTTCCGCAACACTGTCCCTGCACTCACAATCGTGTCGTTCCCTTGTTCAAACGCAACAGCACCGTTCACGATAACAGCGACAATACCGTCAGGATATTGATACGGATCCTGTTGATTCGTCCTATCTTGTATGGTGTGCGGGTCAAACACAACAATATCTGCGTAGTGATTATGGGCAATAGTGCCACGATTCTGTATGCCAATTTTTTGAGCAGGGCCATGCGTTACTTTATAAATAGCCTCCTCCCACGACAATAATTTTTTATCTCGTACATACTCGGCAAAAAACTTTGGTATAGCGCCGAACGATCGCCTGTGCGCTGCATACGGCTCGTTCTTTTTTTGTATTGT
Organism: Candidatus Spechtbacteria bacterium SB0662_bin_43; assembly: GCA_009839835.1. Taxonomy (GTDB): domain Bacteria; phylum Patescibacteriota; class Minisyncoccia; order Spechtbacterales; family 2-12-FULL-38-22; genus VXOY01. The sequence continues at coordinate 7,564 of VXOY01000024.1, forward strand.
GTACCCCCCACCGTTCGTTGTTATAAAGCTCTTTTGGTTCTGTAGAGCACTACAAAGCCCGTCTTCGCTCAGCGAAGGAGAATACACCATAACCCCACAATCGGACATCTCCAAAAGCATTACAACAATTTCTCCAACACTTTTTTCTTGTCGTTGTGCAAGCTCGCCTATCTGTTTGCCGTAGTACTCGTACGGAACGTTTCCGCCCCCAACAACCATTGTACGGAACATTTTTTCTTTTGAGTTAAGGTCGCGAATACACTCGTCTCTTTGTTTGGTCTTGCTGAAAAAAGCGCGGTTCAACACGCCATACTTCTGTGTTATCCACGCAGGAAGCGCCACAACAAGCGAGGAGAACGTCGTTGTATAGGGATACACGTCAAAGGCAATGGTATCAACGCCTTCATCGCTCAGCGCACGAAGAACAAGAGCGTAATCCTTCCAATTTTCAGGGTACTCGGGTTTCAGGTGAGAGAACTGGACATTCGCACCTGTTTCTCGTGCCAACACAAATAATTCCTTGAATGAATCCAAGAACAAATCCCGCTCATTGCGAATCGTTGTCGCGTATAGAGCGTTATATTTCTTGGCTATCATCATCATTGTCCTCAAAACATCGGGTGAAGTTGTACGCGTTTCAGGCGACAGAAGTCCTGCTGAGATGCCAAACGCACCCTCTTGAATGCTCTGCTCCAAGAACGCATACAACTCTTCCAACTCATCGTTTCGCAATGTTGTATGTTTTCCGTGTGTAATGCCACCAGAAACCGTTGTGTGCCCTACTAATGTCGCAACATTCACACCAAACCGCTTGGTGCTCAACGCATCAAGACACTCCCCCATCGTTACCCAACTTGCGTGCGGTACGCTCTGTGCGCGTGGCGACTCGTTACCTACAGGAGCGAGCAATGGAGCAAGGGAAAACCCGCTATTCCCTACTAAAATAGAAGTAACACCCTGCCGCAGCAAGCTTGTCTGTTCGGGGTTCGATAAGAGTGTGTTGTACTCATCAGACCGCGTATGAATATCAATAAACCCAGGAGCAACAAAAAGATCGGTTGCGTCCAGCACCACCTCGTTTGCACGAGGTGATAAATCTCCGATATCAACGATAAACTCGCCTGCAATACGAACATCGGCGTGGCGTCGTTTCACGCCTATACCATCAAAAACAGTGCCTCCTTTTAATAAAATATTCACAGAAATAAGGATTATGCGGTGAGCATAAGAACCATGCCTGCCCCACCTGCAACTGCGGAGATAATCCAAAAACGCATAACAATAGTGTGTTCAGGCCACCCTATGGCTTGAAAATGGTGATGAATAGGTGTGGATTGAAACAATTTTTTCTTGAACAGCTTTTTTGAAGTCATTTGAAGAAGAACAGACCCTGATTCAACAACGAGCACGAGTCCAATCAGAGGCAACACCAAAGCCGAGTTCGTAAGGAGGGCAATGATAGCAAGCATCACACCCATTGACATTGACCCTGTGTCTCCCATAAAGAACTTTGCAGGAGGTACATTAAACCAAACAAACGCAAGCAGGGCTCCTACAATGACTGCTATCAAAACCGTGAGGTCAAATCGTTCTTGTATAAATGCAATGACGCCGAGCGAAATAAATGATGTACCAACAATTCCTCCTGCCAATCCGTCTAAACCGTCTGTCTCGTTCACAGAAAAAGATGTTGCAACAATCACCAGAATCACAAATGGGAAGTACCATAACCCAATAAAGACATCGCCAACAAACGGAACTGCCACTGTATCAAACTCAAGCTTGAACGTGAACCACCACGCAACAATTGCGGCAATAATGGTGTACAACGTAAGTCTTCGCTGTACGCTCATCCCACCTTTGCTGTGGAACGAATCCAAGACATCGTCTGCAATACCAATAAATGCGGCTGCAAACAGAGCTCCAAGTGGAACATAAGTATCTTTTCTACTCAAGAAATCAAGGTCTCGTAACGGAATATCTACTGAAGAAATCGTAATAATCACCTCAGGAAATAATCTCCCAACAATCGTAAAAATCGCCGTAAGAAAGAGTACTGTTCCCCAAATCACAACACCACCCATTGTTGGAGTGCCTTCTTTGTGTTTGTGAAGATCGGTGTAGATGGGCGTTGAACCATCTTTTCGAATCCGTTTCTCAATGCGGTATTTCTTCAAAATACGCAGCACAGAAAACGTCAGGAACAACGCAATAATAAACGAAAGCGATAAAAACGCAATTACTCTTCCTAATTCAAACGGATCAATCACCATATACTATAGTATAGCATGTATCCCCTCACCATTTATACGCTTGTTGTATCCATTGCCACAATCGTGCTCCCTCAAGGATACGGTCTGTCCGTGCATCTAAAATAACCATCAATACCTCATTGTTATTTACCGTACCATGCAGGCTAATAGATTGCCCTGCAGCCTCAGTATATCCTGTTTTACCACCAATAATTCCTGGCTCATTATGGAGCAATGCGTTCGTTGTTTCCCATTCACTATCAAGGTAGCGATACTCTGCTGTGCCCATAATACGGTGAAGAATCGGGTCTTCCGAAGCGTACTTCAAGAGCTTTGTTATCTCGTACACAGTAGAGATGTTGTCAGGACTTATGCCAGTTGCATCTACAAAATGAGTGGTACGAAGCCCAAAGCTACGCGCCCGTTGGTTCATATCGTACACAAGAGAAGATGTGTCAAATCCCGGGAATCGTTCGTTGTAGTGCTCTTCCAGAGCTATTGCAGCATCATTGCCAGATTCTAATAAGAGCGCATAGAGTGCGTCTCGCACCGTTATATTTGTTTCTGGTTGTAGCCCAATTTTTTTTCCCTCTGCAGACAGCACTGCCCCGCTCACCTCAAACGAGTCGTACAGGTGCAAATTTTCTCGTACAACAATAGCGACCATCAACTTCGTAAGGCTCGCAATAGACCGAACAGAGTCTGGGTTTTTGCTATACAGCACCTGCCCTGTTGTAGAATGGGTCGCAATAATCGCTGTTGCGGCAAAGTCGTGTGTTGCAACAGACCAATCTCTCTCAACGAGCGAAACACCTGTATGAGGTAAGAAAAGAGAAGAGTGCTCCTCTGGTGAAGAGAAATCGTAATGTGTGTTTTCCGTATCAGCACCCACCAATGGATACGCAACATAGAGTAATCCAGCAAAACCAGCTAAAGGAACCGCAATACTGCACAACGAGAACCAGAAAATATCTTGTTTATCTTTCTTTCTCATCCTCTGTATTCACGTTCACTTTTAACTCATCAAGTTGGTCGTGCGATAACGGAGCAGGGGCGTTCATTACTGCTGTTCTCCCCGAGCTTGTTTGTGGAAATGCCTGTACTTCTCGCAAATACTGCTCGTTTGTTATCAACATCATCAGCCGTTCAATGCCGTGAGCAATGCCACCATGGGGAGGTGCTCCAAACGAAAATGCTTCCAGCATATGACCAAACTGCTCCTCTATATGTTCTTCAGTGTATCCTAAAATAGAAAAAACAGACCTGGTAATGTTTGGGTGGTGCGATCGGATGCTCCCGCTTCCAATCTCGTACCCGTTGCACACTAAGTCGTACTGATGAGCAACCACCTCATCTAATCGTTTCTCTTCCAAAACAAAATCAATGTGCTCGTGTTTTGGCATCGAGAATGGATTGTGGGTAAATGTCCATTTCCCATCGTCTTTTTTCTCAAAAAACGGGAAATCAACAACCCAAGCAAACGCCAAGATTCCTTCGCGCTTCTCTTCTTCGGTACGCAAATCAAACTTATCAGCACCAAATTGCTCCATTGCCTCTTGATACGAAAACACAGGGAATGGTTTTTCTTTGATAGTTGCTCCCATTGCCTCGTACACGCGCGTGATGAGGTCTTCGTCAAATGCTCGGATCGCCTCCTCGTCCATAAAACTCATCTCCATATCTATCTGCGAGTGCTCAAATGCTCTGTCTGCTCGCAGGTCCTCGTCTCGCAAACATCGTGCTATCTGGAAATACCTTTCAAAGCCAGCAACCATCAAAAGCTGTTTATACTGTTGTGGGCTCTGCGGCAATGCGTAAAAAGACCCTGGCTGCAATCGAGAAGGAACAACAAAATCCCGCGCTCCTTCAGGAGTTGATTGGGTGAGAAGTGGCGTTTCTATTTCAACAAAATCGTTATCAAATAAAAGAGAGCGGACGCGATGTATGAATTCGCTTCTCAAACGGATATTGTTTTGCATTCTTTGCCTTCGCAGGTCAATAAAACGGTAGCGGAGACGACTTTCTTCATCTATATCCAACCCATCGGTGTGCAGCGGAAACGGTGGTGTTTTTGAGACACCCAACACTTCCAATGTGGTGACTTGCATCTCCACCGTCCCTGTTGCAATATCGTCATTGACCATTGCGTCAGGTCTTTTCTTTACCGCTCCTGTTATTTTGAGCACCCATTCTTCTCGTATGTGCTTTGCATGACTATACGCATCCTCGCTCTTTGGTGAAACAACTGCTTGGACGATTCCCGTACTGTCTCGTATATCCAAAAAAATGAGACTACCGTGATCCCTGCGGGAATCAACCCATCCCATCACAGTAACAATACTACCAACAGATTCTACGGTGTTTTTGATGTGTGTTCTTTTTTCCATATCACTACCTATCATATCATTCTCGCATAGGGTATTCAAATAATAACCCAACCTCTTATCTACATCCATATAGACACTTGAATGAAAGTAATCCAATCAAAAACACACCTGAAGATGTTTTTATGGTATATACTTTTGTAAAACAAACAGACAGAGAAACCCTTATTGTCTATGACAATAAAGAGAAGGTGCTATTTTGAACACTTGAAATAGTATGTCAAAGGCGCAATAAAAAGAATGCAACCCAATACTATGAAAAAATAGAGAAGAATAGAAGATGATATTCCTTCATTGTTTTGTTCATTCATACTCGCACCCGAATCATTATCTCCTATGATAAAAGATGACGTTTCTATTTTGTGTTGTTCATCTATGTTAGTTTGCTGTTGTAGCATTGGATTCTCTAGTTCACTGTTCTGTTGTTGTCTTCCATAATATAGTTCATTGTTAGTACCTTGATGACAGTCATCTTGAAATTCTACTGGTGCTGTAGCACAACTTTGTATTGCTTCATCGGTAGTTGAAACAATATGAAAAAGTCTTGCGCCTATGTACCTAAAACACTTACCTATACCAGCATCAAAAGACAAGCAAAAATCAGCTGCCCGTCTAATGTCACCTTGATCAAAGTTCAATAAGTTTGCAATACCAGATGATTGGCATGTTTCAATGTATTCAGGGGGAAATTGATTACAGAGGTATGCAGCAGTCTCACCAAATGTGCCATTGAATGATCCTTTCAGTGCTTCTTGCCATCCACGTCCTGTTGTAAAAGATCCAAGAGAGATTAAACAGAAATAGATGTGATCTCCTGCTCCAAGACAAGCGTATGAAGCTTCCCTGATTGAATTACCGTAATGATGTAATATATATTTTCCATGATTTTCATAACATTGATCACGATACCTGTTTTCAATACGATTACAGGGTGCGAGAACATCATCAGGCATAAAATCCATATCTCCTCGCTCTCCTTCAATAGTATCGTCAAAAAAACTATTTAGATTTTCCATAAAAAGACCTTGCCAACAACCTTTTTGAGCTGTGATTGATGGCAACATATCGCAAAGAGCCAGGGCACTTATCAGATTATAAGATTCATTAAACATAAATCCATGTCCTACACCGTGATAACAATAAAACTTATTAACATTAGGACGTGGTGGTACTGTTTCACAAATCTCTATAGCTGCTTGTACTGGTGTTGTGTGTTTTAACAATGCATCTTCAAAAAATCCATGCATACAACCATAATTAAAATCAACGGGACATCGTAAGAATGCTACACCATTCAACCCATAGTGATGTGATGTTGAACGCCCTACCACATGTGACAATTGATGTCCATCTGTCCGTATGCCAAATAGTGGGCTTGCCATAATAGTATAGAGAACCTCTATCCCTTTCTCAGGGCCTGATAAAAGAACTACAGCGTCAAGAATTTCCTGTGCACAGATATAAGGATTTCTGTTCGCACAGAGTTCAAAGTAACACGAATCTTGAAAATCAGATTGTGCAAGGCATTCTTGAAGTTTTTGTTTTTGTTCTTCTGATGAATCAACAAATGTATGCACCTCGTCGCCATGAGAGAAAGCCTGTGAAGAGTTGAATATGGTTGTTAAGAGTACAACAAGGATAATGATACAGAGGATTGGTATGAGTATGTATT
>VXOY01000004.1 GCA_009839835.1 Candidatus Spechtbacteria bacterium SB0662_bin_43
AGGAGTACCACAGAATAATCAACAAGGAGTACAACAACAAAACAACCCTCAACAACAGGATGACCCACCCCCTGCTTGTGAATGGGTAACAAAAACCACAATACACCCCAATAGTTATAGGTGTTCTGACAAAGAACATAACTCGTTTTACACGGTTGACCAAGTTATTACCTGCGGTGAAGGCAATTGTGTGGGCTCGTGTAGTAGAGGGCTTGATAATGAGTTTCCAAAAGGACACTTGTTCACACACCCGAATATCCCTGCTTCAACAAGTTGTATAGATGAAGGTAAAGTATGTTCCCAAGACACTGGAAAGTGCGTATCTCAAACTACATGTGATTGGGTAGATATAAAGACTTCAACAGATTATCCAAGTAGTTTCCGACATAAAAGAACCTGCCTTACAAAAAAGGATGTACTTGTAGAACCACAGCAAAGACAACAATGTGGTGTTGGTAATTGTCAAGGTACATGTTGGGATGTAGAAGATAACGAATGGGGTCAGCAGGTAGTTGTTGAAAGACCAAGAGGTTATACACGAACCTTATCTCAACGAGAAGGTACACGAATAGAAGGTTGTGGAACCAATCACGAATGCAAGAATGAAAATTGTGTCTATGTTGCACCATACAAGATTAATGGGGCATGTACTATCAGTCCTCCGAATAGAGGGCAGGATTGTCATTGGGACTATGGTCAGGATAGATATAAATGTACGGAAGCAATTCAATGCTACAAATCCTGCTATGAGATATGGAGTGATGGAAGTATAAGAAATGGAGGAGATGCAAAGAAACTAACAGGTCAAGAACATAGAGACCTATGTTTATCTCAACTCCCATAACCCTGTGAATCGACACATCAACATTCCACTGATAGAATAAAGGTGTCATCTATATATGCAAAAAGACACGCACATCTTGCGTGTCTTTTGTTTGGGTAAAAGGTATAGAAAAAAGGTGTTTACTATCTGAATACAGAGATAGTAGGTGAATGACATTGTCTGTTTTGCTTTGTGGTATAATACAGGTTGTATTTATAGTGTACTTTTTATGCAATTATTTCTTGGTAAAAAATATGGCGTTGCGCTTCTTGGTGTGTTTGTGTGCGCGGTAGTGCTCCTGGTTTTGAGTGCTGCGTATCGCACTACCAACGACTCTACAACAGAGGTCACGATAGCACCTGTAAAAGTTCCTTGTACAGGAGATTTTTTGAAAGAGTGTTTTGTGATAGATAATGTGGTGCAGGATTATCGTATTGATAACTTTGCTTTTCAAGAAGGGTACACCTATGTTGTATCTCTCCAAGAACGCGAAAGGGGTGATGGTTTTGTAGTGCGAAACGTTATCTCAAGACAGGCGGCAAGTAGAGAAGAAAGGAATGCTGTACTGAGGCAGTTCGGGCGATTGTCAGAACGGGAGTTGATGCTTCTCAATGTGCTCCCACCCGAGTCTCAGATAGGCCCCGAAATCACTGATACAGACGATACCTCTCTTGTTTTGCCTGATGTTACGCCTCCTTCAACCAGCGACTCGCACACAGTTCCTCGTAACGATCAATCTCAGCACGTAATCGTTCAAGAGTTGCACGTTGCGCCATACTTTGTGAGTTGTGGAGCAGGCTATGCCAACGAGTGTTTGAGCGTAGATGGTGAAGTGTTTTATGGAGATATTACCGGGTTTGATTATGAGGAGGGATACGAGTATATGGTACGGGTTGAACGCGAGCCATTGCCTGCCACAGGAGTGTACTCATATACATTGGTAGAAATACTCTCCAAAGAGTTCGTTGATAGCCTTGTTCTGTAGTGTTCGTATCGTTCCGAAACACCTCTCGCCTTAATCTGTATCTATTCGTTGACATCTGGTCTTGTAGTATTCGTATCACAGGACGTGGTGTGGTACTATGGTGAGTATATGGTAGATAATGTGTCACAAATCAAGGAGAGGTTGAGCGTTGTTGAGGTTGTAGGGGAGTACATCAAATTGCAGAAAGCAGGAGTCAATTTTAAGGCGCGATGCCCATTTCACAACGAAAAAACCCCTTCTTTTTTCGTTTCAGACCAGCGACAGTCGTGGAAGTGTTTTGGTTGTGGGATGGGTGGAGACCTGTTTACCTTTGTCCAAGAAATAGAGGGTGTTGAGTTTAAGGAAGCGTTGCAGTTGTTGGCGCGCAAGGCAGGTATTGAACTGCAAGCATACGATGCACCTCGTTCGTCAAAGCGCAATCAAGTTGTTGCGGTTGGGAGTGCGGTTGCAGAGTATTTTCATCAGCAATTGTTGTCTGAAAGAGCACAACCTGTTTTGAAGTATGTGAAGGAGCGCGGCATCAACGATACATCCTTAGAGTTTTTTATGGTTGGGTATGCACCCTTGGCGAGCGTACACCTTATACACCACATTCAAGAACGTGGATTCCAGCAGCAAGATCTGATAGATGCTGGAGTAGGGTACTGGCGTGGAACAACAGGCGAGTTTGTAAACAGGTTCTCGGGTCGGATTATGTTTCCCATTGCAAATTCACAGGGGAACATTGTTGGGTTCGGTGGTAGAGTATTGCCAGACAGTGTTGCCCGTGCAATGAACCACAAAACACGGGACGATGTCGCGAAGTACATCAATACTCCTCAAACAGATGCGTATGACAAGAGCGCAACACTGTATGGGTTCGACAAGGCAAAACAAGCGATTCGGACAAGCGATAGCTGTATTGTGATGGAGGGGTACACAGATGTTATTCTTGCCCGTCAAGCAGGGTATGAAAATGTCGTATCCGCGAGCGGAACATCGCTTACACAGGGGCAACTCCGTTTGATAGGGAGATTCACGAAGAACATTATTACTGCGTTTGATATGGATATTGCGGGTAATAGCGCAACCCAGCGAGGCATTGAGCTTGCTCAGAGTATGGGTTTTTCGTTGCAAGTTGTGCAGCTTGAAAAGGGCAAGGATCCCGCAGATACGATTCAAGAAGACCCTGCTGTCTTTAGCAAAGCACTGAAAGATGCCCAGTTTGTCATAGAATTTTATCTCAAGAGCGCGTTTGAGAACCACGATGTTGATACACCCCAGGGTAAACGGGATAGCGTTGCGTTTTTATCGCCCCTCTTGATGAGCATAGCAAACGCAGTCGAGCGGTCGCACTGGATACGAGTTGTGGCAAAGCGACTTGATGTAAGCGAGGACAGTGTGTGGGAAGAGGTGAAAAAGGGGCAACCTACACATAGTGCTGATTCGTATTCCACGCAAAAACAACCCGAGAAGCACGAGAGTAGAGACCATCTTGATACGATGCGCGATGAGATCTATGCTCATATCGTTTACGACCCTGGTTTGATAAAAGAAGTTGTGGATAACATACCGTTTATAGGCGCAGATGACACCCTTTCTCAAGTGTTGCAGAACGTCAAGAGTTCTGGTACGCTAAAAAAGAATAAAGGTAAGGAAAGCGTCCTTGCCTCTTTCAATGAACCACAACAGCGTCGTGTAGACGCAATTTTATTTGAAGCAGAGCGGGACAAGAGGGAGTTATCCCAGAAAACGCTTCTACCGCTTCTTGCAATATACCAAAAGGTAATTCTGAGACAGGAATTACAAAACCTCCGTACTCAAATTGAAAAAGGTGATACTGGCGATTACGAAACCCTTCTTCAAAAGGTGCGTCAAGTTACGGAGCATTTGAATCAGATAGACACATAACCGTGTGTTTTTCTATTACCACATAAAAACTTCGTTTTTATTGTTTTATTGTAATTTATCAATACAGTGAAGTATGGCGCAATTTTCATCAAAAACAGCATTAAAAAAAGGTGAGAAAAAAGGGGCAGCACCTGAGAAGCATAGCAAGAAGAATATCTCTCGCGGAACAACAGCAAAAAAGGACAAGAGTTCAGCGCTATGGTCCCGAAGAAAACCACTGCGAGCAGAGTCCTATAAGATGTCTTCGTTTAAGAAGGCGTGGGAAGAAGGAGTAGCAGTGCTCATAGACAGGGGTAGGCAGCGGGGGTTTGTAACGTACAACGAGATACTACGGTTGATACCGAATATTGAAAAAGACATTGATAGTTTAGAGCGACTGTACGAGGAGTTGGGCAACCACAACATTCGCATACAAGAGACAGTTGATTTACTAACGCCCACTACCAACCAGCAGCGACAAGAAGCGGAAAAGGATCTTGAGTTGAGCTCGTTGCCCTTTGATTCTGTTCAAACATACCTCCGTGAAATCGGACGAGTTCCATTTCTGACAGCAGAAGAGGAAAAAGATCTTTCAAAGAGGATAGAGCAAGGAGACGAAGAGGCAAGGAAAAAGTTAACGCTTGCCAACCTGCGTTTGGTGGTCAGTATTGCTAAAAAATACGTTGGGCGGAGTCCTAACTTGGGGTTGTTAGACCTCATCCAAGAGGGCAATATTGGGTTGTTCAAAGCAGTAGAAAAGTTTGACTACAAGCGGGGATACAAGTTTTCCACGTACGCAACGTGGTGGATTCGCCAAGCAGTAACACGGGCATTGGCAGATCAAGCGCGGACAATCCGTATTCCTGTGCATATGGTTGAGACGATTTCAAAGTACGCCCAAGTCAAAAGAAAACTGGTGCAAGATTTAGGGCGAGAACCATTCCCCGAAGAGATTGCTGCTGAGATGGAAATTTCTGTTGACAAGGTGAGGCACATTCAGAAAATATCGCAAGACATTGTGTCGCTGGAAGCGCCTGTTGGCGAGGACGATGAGGAATCAAATGGGTTGGTGGAATTTGTGCGAGACGAAAAAACACTCTCTCCTGCTATTATGGCAGGTCGTCGGCTCTTGGAGGAAAATTTGAAAGAGGTTTTGCACGACCTCTCTCCCCGCGAACAGCGAATACTAATACTACGGTTTGGACTCAAAGACGGAGCAACCCACACATTAGAAGAGGTAGGGAAGGAGTTTGGTGTGACCCGAGAGAGGATTCGGCAGATAGAGGCAAAGGCACTGGAGAAAATAAGAAAACACGGAAAATCAGAGAAATTGGACGGATACTGAAATTTCGTTCTGTGGCGTAGCGTTGTCAAAGCATAAACATTGAAGCACGCACTCTTTGGCGTGCAAAACACCCTTGACAGTATCCTTAGAAGTGTTATTTTGATTGGTGCTATAAGGGGGGGGGTATATAATATCAAGATATACGGTATGGAGACCGAAAAAGAACAAAAACAAACACCAAAGAGTAGAAAGCAACAGAATACATCAGGCAAAAAGACAAAGCCAAAGAAGACGCCAGACAAAAACGACACAACGGTTTTGAAAAAAGAGCGACAGGAGTATCTTGAAGGGTGGCAGCGCGAACGAGCGAACTTTGCAAACTACAAGAAGGAGATGGAACGGTATATTGCGTCAGTACGCACTCTATCTAAAAATGACACTATTGTTCAGCTTCTTCCGCTGTTTGATAATATGGACTTGATTATGAAGCACATTCCGCAACGGATTATGGACGCTGAAAAAGAGTGGTATCAAGGAGTGCAGTTTGTCTATACTCAGTTTCAACAATCCCTATCAGATATAGGGTTGAAAGAAATAGAGTGTGCTGTTGGCGATGTGTTTAATCCCTCGTTCCACGAGGCGCTGGAGGGAGAGGGAACGATTATTCGTGAAGTGGTACAAAAAGGATATACACTGAATGATGCTGTGCTGCGATGTACGAAAGTGAAGGTGCGCCCCGAAAAACAAGATGCACAAGGAGGATAGAGGTTGCGTTTGCGTACTACATATAAATCATTTTAAAGAAAAGAATTTAAAACATTACTATGGGAAAGATACTTGGAATTGATTTAGGAACCACGAACTCTGCAATGGCTATTGTAGAGGCAGGTAGTCCAAAAATTATTGAAAACAAGGAGGGCAATAGAACTACTCCTTCAGTTGTTGCCCAATCAAAAGATAACGATCGGTTGGCAGGCATAGCAGCAAAGCGGCAATCTGTTGCAAACCCAAAGAATACTATCTACTCGGCAAAACGGCTCATCGGGCGAAAATTCAGCGACTCTGAAGTAAAAGCAGATAATCAGCACTTTCCATTTGAGATTCGAGAACAAAAAGAAGGCGGTACAGAGATTCAGATGGGAGAGAAGTGGTATCGTCCCGCAGAGATTAGCGCTATGGTGTTGCAAAAACTGAAGCAAGACGCAGAGGAGCGGTTAGGAGAAAAAATTGAGGACGCTGTCATCACTGTTCCTGCCTACTTTGACGACAGCCAACGAAAAGCAACAAAGGATGCAGGAACAATCGCAGGCTTCAACGTCAAGAGAATTATCAACGAGCCAACTGCTGCAGCATTAGCGTATGGATTCAACAAAAAGAAGGACGAGAAAATAGTTGTCTATGACTTTGGTGGTGGTACATTTGATGTGTCGGTTTTGGAGGTGAGTGAAGATACCATTGAGGTGAAAGCAACGGGTGGCGACACCCATCTTGGTGGCGATGATTTTGATAAAAAAATTATTGAGTGGTTGATAAGCGAATTCAAAAAACAAGAGGGGATTGATTTGAGCAACGACACCCTTGCTATCCAACGGTTGAAGGACGCTGCAGAAAAAGCAAAACACGAACTTTCCTCAACAGCAGAGACCGAGATTAACATTCCATTTATTACATCAGACGCCAATGGTCCCAAGCACCTGGCAATGAAACTGACTCGTGCACTGTTTGAAGATATGGTTTCAGATTACATCAAACGAGCAGAAGATAAGGCCCGCGAAACAATACAAGACGCAGGTTTTCAAATCTCCGATATCAACGAGGTTGTGTTGGTTGGGGGTCAAACACGGATGCCCGCGCTCCAAGAGAGCGTAAGAAAACTCTTGAATAAAGAACCGCATCGGGACATCAATCCTGACGAAGTCGTTGCAATGGGAGCCGCTATTCAGGGCGGTATATTAGGAGGAGATGTACAAGATGTCTTGTTGCTTGATGTTACACCGCTGTCTTTGGGAATTGAAACAATGGGTTCTGTTATGACAAAACTCATTGAAAAAAATACGACTATTCCAGCACAGAATAGTCAAGTATTTTCAACAGCAGCAGATAATCAACCCAGCGTTGAGATCAACGTGCTGCAAGGCGAACGGGAGATGTCTCAGGACAACAAGTCATTAGGAAAATTTGTATTGGATGGCATTCCACCTGCACCACGAGGAACCCCGCAGATTGAGGTCGTGTTTGACTTAGACGCAAACGGTATTTTGAATGTATCTGCAAAAGACAAGGCAACAGGAAAAGAGCAAAGCGTGCGCATTGAAGCGAGCAGCGACCTGAGCAGCGAAGAAGTTGAAAAAATGAGAAAAGACGCAGAAATGCACGCAGAAGAAGATAAAAAACAGCGAGAGTTGATTGACATAAAAAACGAAGCAGAGTCATTTATCTACACAACAGAAAAGTCATTGAAGGAGTATGGCGATAAAATAGACGAAGACACAAAGAAATCTATCGAGCAAGAGATAAAGAATCTTCAAGAGGTGCGGAACGGGGACGATAAAGAAAAGATACAAGCAGCAATCACGCAGCTCGCTACTGTGTCCCAGAAATTAGGAGAGCAGGTGTATAAAGCAGAGCAGGAAAAGGCTCAGAGCGGAAAAACTGAACAAAAAGAAGACACTGTACAAGACCAAGACGTCAAAGACGCTGATTTTGAAGAGAAGAAAGACAAGGAAGAAGGCAGTGGTTCATAATACAAGTAACATCTTTATACTATGAAAACGCATTACATTCTCGTAGCAGCCGTAGTAGGTATTATCGGTACTGCAATAGCAGCGTTTGTTTTTCTTGATAGCACCAGTTCGTTATCGCAACAGGAACGAGGTGAAATAGAAGAGTATGTGCGCGAGTCAATTTCTGTGCTTGCAGAGGAGCAAGTACTTGTGATGTCAGAACAGAACGATTCGGTTGAAGATATTATCTTTTTTGCGAACCGTGCTTTTGAGGGCAGCGACTCATACCCAATAAGAACGCTCAGTAGTGGTAAACGAACCTATATCTATGTTATTGACAAACCTACCCATACGCTTGTGTGGAGCGGAGGGTTTCCAGAAGAGATTGGGATAAATGTATTAGAGCGCGATGACACAGCACAAGAGCGGACGGATCGTATCTATGCGGCAGCAACCCAAGACGGAAGCTGGGTTGTGTACGATTACTACAATCCAGATAATGATGGAGAACAGCTTGAACAAAAAGAGGCATTTGTCATATCCCGCGGCAATCTTGTGATTGGAGCAGGAATCTACGAATAACAACTACTTTATCAAAACGGGATTTTCTTTTACTGCACTATAAATAACAAAAAAGTATAAGCCCTTCAACTAAACTGATTACAGCAACGTTTACGGCTTATACTTTTTTGTTTCATGTGCTCCCATCATCCGCACCGACAAATCTCATATACAGTAGTTGCTTGATGTGAGAAAGAGGGAAAGGAGATAGAGGTGTGTGAGTGAGAGAGGAGGATACATAGTGTGTTCTGTTTCATTATTGAGAAGTGTGATATAGTACCTATACTATGAATAAAGAACATCGTACCCCCTCGCCCGCGGGCGCAGGGTTTGCTATTACTCGTAAAGTCAGGGTCATCCTTGTGGTTATTGTGATGGCTATTATTTTATTTCTTATCTCTTTTGCCTCCCATAAAGAGAGCGTTGTTATTGGGGTTCCAAACTGGGAATCTGGAGAGGCAACTGCTCGTTTTCTCAAAGAAACCATTGAGTCTGACTTAAACACTCCTGTTATCTTACGATACGACGAAGATGGCAAGGGATTGACCAATGAAGAGATATACAGCGGTATTGCAGAAGGCACTATCCACATCCATCCTGAAGGCTGGGTACCTTTGCACAGCGATTACCACACCGAGTACGCAGAGTCTTTGATGGAGAGCAAGAATGGATACTCGACAAGACAAGGATTGTGCGTTGTTGAGGCTGTTGCGGACGAGTATAGGATGCAGGACGAAGAGGATTTGCGCAAGGTGGAAGGGTCTGATATTTGGGTAGGAGCACCTGGATGGAGCTCTACAGAACAGGAAACAGAGAGAGCAGAAAAATATGGATACGCAGAGACACTCAACGTTCTTGTCTTGGAAGAGGAAGATGCGTTCAAAAGAATTGAAGAATCCATAGATTCAGAAGAGCCATTTGTTTTCTACTGCTATGAGCCAAGCTCAATGAAGCAAAGATACAATATTGTTGAGTTGATGGAGCCCGCAGACGACAAAAGACCTCAAGAAAAGGTGTATGTGTACTACGCAAAGTCACTGGCGGATATGAATGAATCTGTTGCAGAGTATTTGAGAAACGTTCGATTAGAGAGACAACAAGTCAACGAGTGGCTTTTTGAGGCTGCTGAGGAAGAGGACAACTCAGAGGATAAAGAAGAAGAGGAGGAATAGTTTTCATTTTTCACAAGCTATCAATTCTTCCCCCCTCTTTCGCGATTATCCCTTGACGCCATAAGTACAATTCGCAAAAGCAATAAAGGTATTGTGTTATGGTTTGAGGGAATACCTACCCTCTCTTCCCCCCTCTTTCTCTCCCTCGCTTCGCAATTTGGTGGGCAGGGCGGAAAAGTGATTAGTGGCTATTATCAATTTCAAGGCAACGAAAGAGAAGAGGCATTGTGTCGGGATATAACTATGGGTATGACAACAAAAGCATTGGGAATTGGCGTTGCAGGAATTGTTGTTGCGATTTTATTGTTGGTCGCGTTCAGCCAAGAAGATGAGAGTGCCCACATCGTGATTGGCGTGCCTGGGAATAGCGCGTCTGCACACGGCACAGCGTTGATTTTGGAGACGCTTCTTGAAGAACACTACAACACTCAGGTGCGTATCCGCACAGGAGAGGACGTAACAACAAAAACAATTTTGAAGGGTATGGATGAAGGTGTCATTCATATTCACCCTGAGGTGTGGGATTCACGGGAAACAAACCTCCTCGCCCTGTATGCTGATACAAAGCGAACTATTGTTCAAACTCCGCACAGCATCAAAACGTTTCAAGGCCTATGCTTGAGTAGTTCCCTTGCAGAACAACACCTTATTTCACAGATTCAAGACCTGCGAAGGAGTGATGTTGCGACATTGTTTGATTGGAACGAAGATGGAAAGGGGGAGATATTGGTGAGCAGTGCAGATAGGAACATTCCTCTTATAGAAAAGATTCGCGCAAAGTCGTACCGATACGACCACAGGTTTGATATTATTGAGATGGACGACCAATCATTATTTGCAAGAATTCAGGACGCAATGCGCAAAGACGAGCCTGTGTTGTTCCATTGCTATACTCCGCACGAAGTCTGGAATTTATACGACATTGTGAGCATACAAGAACCAACGTATCGTGAGAGTGAATGGAACATTATATACCCTGAGGATGACGATGAGTGGCTGGAAAGATCATACGCAGGAACTGCGTGGAAGGACGCAAGCATCGGTATTTACTATGTAAAATCATTGGAGGCTGACCACCCTGAAATCGCAAAGTTTTTGAACAACGTTCGGTTTCGCATCGGAGATATTTCGCAGATGGTGAAGATGCTCAAAGTTGATGAACAACCTCCGCAAGAGTATGCTACAGAATGGATAGGGGATAACCAGTCGCTTGTTGAAGACTGGATACAATAGCATTTCTTGGTATGGAATACACTATTCGTGATGTGTTATCAAAAGACCCTGTTCTTGAGCGATTGATCCAAGAGCACGGTGTTCCTGCATTAGAGAAACGAAACGGCAGTCCGTTTGAGGCATTGGTGCGGAGTATCATCGGTCAGCAATTATCAGGTGCTGCTGCAACCACCATACGAAACCGATTGTTTGAGCTGTATGGTGATGCAGCGGTGTGTCCATCTGCACAGCAGATTCGCGACACAGCCCCTGAGAAGTTGCAGAAGATAGGTGTGTCGCGCCAAAAAGCAACGTACCTATACGCACTTGCAGATGCGTACTGTCGCGATGAGTCGCGTTTTGAACGTTTCCATACGTTGTCCGATAACGATATTACGCAGTACCTCGTATCAATCAAAGGAATAGGGGAATGGACTGTTCATATGTTTTTGTTGTTCTACTTAGGACGAGAAGACATTTTGCCAACAGGTGATTTAGGAGTACGGAAAGGAATGATGAAGGTGTACGACCTGCCCGAG
Organism: Candidatus Spechtbacteria bacterium SB0662_bin_43; assembly: GCA_009839835.1. Classification (GTDB taxonomy): domain Bacteria; phylum Patescibacteriota; class Minisyncoccia; order Spechtbacterales; family 2-12-FULL-38-22; genus VXOY01. Next base: position 11,170 of record VXOY01000004.1, read on the forward strand.
TTGCCGCAGAGCAGTACCATGACTCGTATTGCAGCACCGTGGCAACCATACCGTTCGTTTGGCACGCTCCTGATGTGGCGTGCGTTGGACAGCATCAACCCCATTGCAAAGTAATACCATTCCATTGCCACAGGTGCTACCCTTCATTGTAGAGGGAGTATGGTATACTATGGAAAACACTATGCGAACGAAGACAAAGAGCCCTATCCATCAGTGGTTTTCCTTGCTACCCACACAAAAGAGCGGAGTGCGTAACTCATACCTCTTATTGAGTCTGTACTGTCTTGTGTCTGCCCTTATCGTGGCGCTGCTTCTGGTTATTGTCAGAGGAAGTGATAATTTCTTTGCAACAGGGTCGTACTTCCTGCTCCTATTTGTTCTCTGGTTGGTGTTATTTGAACTAACGCTCTTGTTGATTAAGAAACGCACAGTGCTGTACTGCGATCTTGCCTTGCTGATTGGTGTTGGAGTGTTGTTTGTGAGGTCGTGGGAGACAGCACTCGCGCTGGTCATTTTAGGGATAGGGTTTCTTAGAGCCAGAAAGATGTCGCGCGAGATGCAAGAGTCAATGATTGAGGTAAAACCTCTCCAGGTCGTCAAGGCTGGGATGTCGTTTTTTCTCACCCTAACAGCCTTATCTTTTGCGATATTCATTGCGTCTGTCGTATTTTTAGACGCAACCTATGACGAGCCAATCCCTCGTTCTGTGTTTGACGTTGTGTTTGTGCCTGTTGAGGATGTACTACAAACAATTGCACCGAGTTATACAACAGAGCTCAATACAGAAGAGGCGCAACAGGTGTTGATTCGTGACCTCCTCAGCGTTGATGCTGTTGAGCGACTGGGTCTTTTTGATGGAAGCAGTTCTGATGCGTCGTTTGCCGACACCGTGTATTTGTCATTGAATAACTATATCTCAAAAAGCACGTACGCTATCCGTGACTACATTTCTTTAGTAACTATTGTGGCGCTCTTCTTGTTCTTGAGGGTTCTTGCCTTTGTTGTATTGTGGATTTCGTATGGCGTCTATACACTTGTAATAAAAGTTTTATTATTGTATAATATCATTTCAGTACAGAAGCATTCAGTGCAACAAGAAAGGGTGCATTTCACATAACAGGAAGAAAATCTACCTATGGAAAAAGATTACTACAGCATTCTTGGCGTTTCGCGGAACGCATCAGCAGATGAAATCAAAAAGGCGTACAGAAAACTCGTTCACAAGCACCATCCAGATAAAGGAGGCAATGAAACAGAGTTCAAGAAAGTGAATGAAGCCTATCAAGTGTTGTCAGATTCAAAAAAGCGGCAACAGTACGATACATTTGGACATATGGGTGGTGGTTCGTCTGGTTTTGGGTTCGCTCAGAACGGTATCAACATTGATTTTGGTGATATTGGCGATATGTTTCAAGGTACTGGATTTGAGGGTATCTTTGATTTATTTGGAGGTGGGGGAACACGAACCCGTACGCGGAGACGAGTAGAAACCCTGAATATGACACTTGAAGAAGTATTCACAGGTATAACAAAAGAGGTTACCGTAGAAGGCAAGAAAATCAAGATAGTGATTCCACCTGGGGTGAATGACGGAGACGCAATTCGCGTAGAGAACGCACTGCCAAACGAGCAGTTGTATGTACGAGTACACGTTCTTCCTCACTCACATCTACAGCGGCACGGCGACGACCTTGTTACCTCTTTGACGATAAAGGTGAGCGAGGCACTGTTGGGGTGTAAAAAAGATATAGATATGTTGCAGGAACGAGTGTTGCTCAAGATCCCTTCAGGCACGCAGTCAGACACTGTATTGCGCCTGAGTGGCAAGGGGATGTATAATCAGTATGGAAGGAGAGGAAATGGGTACGTGAAAGTCGTTGTTGCGGTACCAAACAGAGTTTCTCGTAAAGCAAAAAAACTCATTGAGGAGCTTCAAGATGAGGGGCTGTAAACAATAATAGGGTAGTAATGAATGCACCCATAGCTCAATTGGTAGAGCAGTGGCCTTTTAAGCCATTGGTTGGAGGTTCGAGTCCTCCTGGGTGTACTACGGATGTTTTTTGAGGGGTGATTAAAGAAGAGAAGAGAGAGGGGGGGGGGGGGGGGCCCCCGCCAGCGCCTCGATGTTGAAGTTCTTTTATATAAAAATAAAGAGGCACCCAAAGGAGAGGGGGTATGGTGGTATGGGGG
>VXOY01000028.1 GCA_009839835.1 Candidatus Spechtbacteria bacterium SB0662_bin_43
GAACATAGTCTTGTTGATGGCTATTTCGTTTTTTTCTTGCATTTCTTTAATCAGGTCATCAAAAACTTTTATGTCTGGAGTTGGTCCGTAGTGATTGTGTCTGTATTTCATTCCTGTTATTGATGCACTGAACTTTTCGTAATAATCAAAATCAATAAAGTACAAGAGCTTATAAAGAACAGTTGTTCCTATGTTAGGCATAGATCCTACTTCTCCTATAACATAGAGTAAAACATTTTTTAGCTTTGTGTGGCTTAATCGTATTTTGTGGTGTCGGGGCAACGCCTTTTTAGGTGCCTGAATATTCGTAGTATTTTCTTTCAAAGAAGAAGGTATTTCATAAATCAGATCTTCTATATTCACATCCAAAACGTGGGCTATTTTTCTGATCTCACTCAAAGTAGGCGACTTTTCGCCTTGCTCAAGTTTGATATAGGTAGCTCGCGCCATCCCTAATTTATCGGCAACATCACTCTGGCTCAATCTCGCTTGATGGCGCAAGCGTATGAGGTTTTTGGTAAACATAGTTTCAAAGTGTTTTATGGTAATGTACATTTAGTATATCCTGTGTATATCTTTTTAGTCAAGTATAGTATAAGGTATTTGACATTTATTTTCTCTGTGTAGCGTGGTTATTTTCATCGCTATATATGATTTTATGCAGGGGGGATTTGCCATGACTCAAGGAGGGTTATTTGGTGTTGTTTTTATGATAGTATGAGTGTATATAAATAGATATGAGCAAGAATACTGTCATTTATAGAAAATATCGTCCCCAGTCGTTTGATGAGGTTGTGGGGCAGGAGTTTGTTATTCAAACACTCAAGAACGCGTTGGCGCATGATAAAGTCGCGCACTCGTATTTGTTGTGCGGTCCTCACGGTACAGGTAAAACGAGCATTGCGCGTATCTTTGCAAAGGCGCTGAATTGTAAGAATGGAAAAGAAAAAGTCGTGTGTCTGGAGTGTGAGTCGTGTCAAGAAATTGAAAAGGGTATTGCTCCAGATGTCATTGAAATTGATGCAGCAAGCAATCGGGGAATCAACGAAATCCGTGAATTGCGAGAAGCAATTCGCTTTTTGCCAACAAAAAGTTCGTATAAAGTGTATATTATAGACGAGGTTCATATGCTTACAAAAGAGGCATTCAACGCCCTTTTGAAAACACTGGAGGAGCCGCCTGACCACATTGTTTTTATTCTTGCCACAACAGAGCAGCACAAAGTGCCGTTCACCATTATTTCACGCACCCAGAAATTTAATTTACGACACCTCAACAGAGAAGAGATTGATAATCAATTAGCTGCCATTCTGAAAAAGGAGGGGGTTGAGATGGATCAAGAGACCCGTGCCTTGATCGTTGCTTCTGCTGAAGGATCGTTGCGAGATGCGCAGAGTATTTTAGGAAAAGTGCTTGCGATAGGAGCAACAGACAATAAACAGGTGAGAGATGTGTTGGGTATAGCAAACACGCAGCACATTGTTCTATTTGTTGAACACATCACACAGCAAAGAAGAGATGAGGCGATTGTTTTGTTGGGCACTGTTGTTGCCAGCGGAATTGATTTGGATCAGTTTATCCAGACCGTATTGCAGTTCGTGCGAACTATCTTGCTTGTTAAAATGAGTGGCGGTGAATCTTTGGATACCATGTTTTATTTCAGTAAAGAGGAGAAGGATACGATGAATCGTATTGCACAAGACGTTGGCAACAGACAGTTATTAGCGTTGATAAAAGAGATGCTGGATGCCTCGCAAGCCGTAAAGTACTCACCGATTCCTCAGCTGCCCATAGAGCTCGCGATTGTTCAACTCACCCCAGGCGCAGAAGAGAAAAGCGGTAGCACAGAGCGTAGTGCTGACGAGGCAAAGGAAACCAAAGAAGAGTCGCCACACGAGACAGAAGATAGTCCCGAAGAAAAACCAAAGACCACAAAGCGAGTCTCAAAACGCACAACAGTCAAAAAAACAACCAAAACTTCATCCACGCGATCCAAGAAAACACCTCAAAAAACGTCAGCAAAAACAAAAAGAACAACAACTCGCAGGAAAAAGAGTGAGGAATAATTTTTACATCTCACCCTCGTTTGCTTTTTGGAGTGAGGACGTTTGGGTTGGACAGAAAAGTGCGGTAGGTGGTGTTGCATGGGTAGGGGATTGACATTCGTTGTCGTTCGTGTTTTATAAAAAAGAATCGCAAAAGATTTGCGATTAACGAGTGGAAGGACTGGTTCAATGCCTGGTGAAAAGCCTGTGTTGCAGTACGAGGCTAATGGCAGGTTCGTGAAGAAGCACGATAGTCAGAGTGCTGCGGCTCGAGAGTTTGGACTCCATCCTTCTACCATCAACATTGCTGTTTCTGGCAAGGTGAAAATTGTTGGTGGTTGTCAGTGGAGGAGCCATACAGAGGGCGAGCCGATCGTTCTGAAAATCAGCGCAGTTCCTCTTCATGGCAGTACTGCTGTTTTGCAGTATGACGGCGAAGGACGCTTCCTTGCACGGTATGGTAGTGCAGCAGAAGCGTGTCGGAAAGTGACAAGTGCCCACTATTCCGGTATTTCCGAAGTTATCAATGGCAAGCGAAAGACATCAGGTGGGTACCAGTGGCGTCGTCATCTCAAAGGCGAGCCTATTCTTCAAACCATCACACCTATTGAGTAGCGTGGAGTATATACATTGAAAGAGTTATATACATCAAGATACGAGGCAGAAGTCGCGCTGCACGTGTCATCATCTCCTTGTGTTCAGGGAGATTTTGTTTTTGCAAGGCGATTGTCTGGTTATTACAGAGGAATTGGTTTGGTTATTGATTCGTGGTGGTAGGCTGTGCACCAGGGGTTCGTAGGGGAATTTCTACTCCTAAGCTGTGGAGGGCGTTCTTTGTCCGCTGTGCACTTTCTTCTTCATCTTGGTTTTGTGGAGATATGATTGGAATGATTTCAAATCCAGGTCTTTTGACATAGGTGGGGATGTAATTCAGTTGCTTCACAGCAAGTTGTTGGTTGTCGTTTGGTGCGAGGGTGATGAAAAGCATCACGCCATCTTCTACTCCCTTTGGGCAATTACAACCTTTGGGAGTTTGATCAGACAGGAAGTTACCCAATCCATATGCAACGTATTTTTCATTGATAACGTCTATTGGTTGGATGACATGGGCGTGGTGTCCGATAATCATATCTATGGCATCATTGTTGAGAAGGGCTGTTGCTCTTTCTGTTTGGTAGGCACTTGGTTGCTGTTGATATTCGTTGCCCCAATGGAGGGAGATAAGGACAAAATCTGCACCACTTTCGCGTGCTCGCTGCGCATCGTCTATGATGGTTGCAACATCAATGATGTTGGTCTGGTGTTGGAGTTCAGGTTTGAGTACGCCTGTGTTGAGTCCATAGGTGTATGACAGGTGGGCGATGGTGAAATCATCAACGGTGAGGATGTTGAGATTTTGTGCCTCTTCTGGGTCTCGTGCCATACCGTGATGACTCACGCCCGCTTCATCAAGTGCTGTTATCGTACCTTCAATACCCCGTATGCCTGTGTCTGTTGTGTGGTTTGAGGCAAGGGAACACGAGTCATATCCTACGTTCGCTATTGTGCTTGCAAGTTGGTTTGGAACATTGAAGACAGGATAACCACTAAGGTTTGTGTTGTCAGGTGATAGGGGAGTTTCCAGGTGGCATATCGCACTATCTGCTTGGGATAAGAATGGAGCAACAGAGCGGAACATTGGGTCAAAGTCCCACCCTTCATCTGTTTGTGCGGCGCGGAAGACCGTGCTGTGAATTAACAAATCTCCTGTTGCAACAAGCGTGATTTCGTGGGCACTACGTTGAGGGGCGTGATAGTTTGTGGCTGACTGAGGTGCTGGTTCTGGCACGAGTGTATCTGAAAAACTTTGCACCAGAAAGAGCACAATGTAGAGTGCTGTAATGCCGCAGAGCCAGATGAGTATCTTTCGTTTTGTCATAGTGTTTGCGTTGCTTCGGTAGATTATCGTGCTTCTATTAGTGTATCTCATTGACGTTGTGTGAGCAATGATAGTGTTGCGATGCCTGCGAAGAGTAGTACGTAATATGTGTAAGGTGTGGCACGGGGAGTTTGGCAGTTATCCCCTCACAACAAGGGAAATATTGTATCGCCAATCCTCATTGAATTATTATCTCTTTACTTGTTATGAGGGGATAGTCACGGAGAGTTTTAGGTTGAGTTTCTTGACGTTTCGTTGTATCTTGGGTGTGTGGTCGTGTGTTGTGTGATAGGCGCTGCGCGATTTTTTGTAGAAATGTGGTATAATTGATGGGAGATTTTAACGATGCCGGGTCGTCTAATGGTAGGACAGAGGCCTTTGAAGCCTTTAATCGGGGTTCGAATCCCTGCCCGGCAGCAACGTATTATATTGTAGAGAAATTAGGAAAGAATTCTGGCAGAGCATATTGAAGCCATCTATAATCACGGGGGCTTGAATCCTTGCCCAGTAGCAATGAAAATGTGTGCGTTTTTTCGTGTTGGTACGAGCCGCGTTTCAATACCTTGACTTTATATGTGGCGTATGTTATAATATACAGTGTCGTACTGTCATAAACGGAAGGAGATGCGTCATGAAGAGGCGATTCTCGCGACACTCGAGCAGCCGAAGTGTGGCTTGCTTCCTCGTTGGTGCAGCTTGTTTCATTGTCGCCCTTTCCTTTGTGGCGGCAGGCTGGCGACTGGAAGAGTACTCGACTGGTCAACTGCTGGTGTTTGTAGCCCTGATGTCTCTTGTGACGGTGGGCTCTATGGCTATGGTGTTCAACGCTCAGAAGGCGTGGGCACATATTGTCACAGGCCAGCGGAAGCGTGTTCGATCGTACCACCAACGATAACCCATGCGTCAGGGGTTCAACTGGCGCTTTCACCAAAAAACATCACGATACCTGTGATGTTTTTTGGTGAGAATACGCGGTATTCTTCTCGGTGTGCAGTTCTTGACAAGTACTATTAAATATGTTATAGTTATAATAACTACACTGGCGACCAGACACACACGACAAGGAGGGTTCGTCATGACGGTAACACCCACAACGAATTCTAAGTGGGCATACCAGGCAGGGTGGCTGGATGGGTATTCTGGTCTCCCACAACAATCTGTCGTCAACATGAGCTACTCACAAGGGTGGCTGGATGGCAAGAAGGAGCGCATAGCCCCTTGCAGAGCAACCCCACGCTTTGCAAGGGGCAGTTCTGTTTTTAGGCAAGATAATACACAATAAAGATGTGGTGTTTTGTGTGATAAAATGAAAGTAGTGTTATAGTTTTGATGGTTCAATTTCAATGAAGAGGCAAGACAATGATTTGGTAAAAAAAGCATGGGTGGTGTGTGCTGCTGTTTTTATTGTTGTTGTGTCAGTGATGATCGCGTTATCTGATTTGGGAAGCAATACGAACACTGTGGAGACGTATTCTATTGAGAAGAGTGCCACACAGGATGTAGAGCAGCAACCAGGTGATGTGCAGAGCGATGGAGAACAGGTACAACAAGATGAGCACAATATGAACGAGGAGCGTGAAGAGAAAGAGCAAAAACAAAGAGAGCTGCGCGCAGAGGAACAGGAACAGGCGCAGCAACCACCACGCGCAACAGAGCCAACGCAACAAGAGGCGTCTTCGTCATCTTTGCGTGATAACACTCATACAGAGCCTACAATTATTGATGATGCAAACAGAGAAGTGCAACAACCAGGATCACAGACAAAACAATATCTATCGTGTGAAGCAGCAGAGGAGGCAGGCGAACAACGGATTAAGGGCAATAAAGGTACTGGTCGGGGGTTTCCTAAAGATATGGTGCCATCAAAGAGAGATGGTGATAAGGATGGGATTGTGTGCGAGAAGTAGTGGTTCTGGCTGCTTGCCAGGAAAGATAGACAGATTTAATAAAGCATTGAAAATAACAGCGGGTAAAATAATGTATGCATTTTCTACGAGATTTTTTACAAAAGTATAATGAGGGGGGAGATGATTTTTCTGTTTGGCATCGTCAAAAGAAGACACTACAGTCAAGGCGGTCTGTAATTTTTAAAGAAAGAGAGATTTGGTGGTGTTCCGTTGGTATAAATGTTGGGTACGAGGTTGATGGTAAGGGTCAAGATTTTGCACGACCAGTTTTGGTATTGAAGAAAGTTTCAAATGAGAATTTTATCGGGTTGCCTATAACATCTGTAAAAAAAGATTTACCAGGTTATTTTGAGTATAAAGATCATTATATAAATGGCAGTTTTATCTTCGAGTAAGTCAGGGTGTTGAGCGGTAGACGCTGTATTGATAAGATCGAAAAAGTTGGTAATCAATCTTTTATGAAAATTTATGATGCATTCTTAAACTATTTGAGTCCCCGTAAAAGGGGACCCGGTGCCTAATGGCAATCTTAAGTATAGCCTAATCTCCTATTCAATTTTTGTCAATGTCAGGTTTTACACAAAGAAGTATTACAAGAATGATTATTGAGATTATAGAAACAAAAGAACATCATACCTATGGTTTTTTATTTCCCCAATTAGCACAATGTTCGTGTTCTTGATACAGGATTTGATGATTTTTTGACACCCTCAGTATTGTTTGATACAAGAGAATAAGAAGATAGAAAATACTACTATGATTCTTTCAGATGGAGATATTAGGAAGGCGATTAAGGATGGGAGGTTGGGTTTTTCTCCTGCGCTTTCTGCAGACCAGATTGGCCCTGCGTCTTGTGATTTGAGGTTAGATAACACCTTTAAATTATTTAATACTGCGCGGATGAGTTTGGTGGATGTGAAAAAACCACTTCCTATTGAGTTTTTGGAAGAGACAAAGCGGAGACCGAACGAGCAGTTCATCTTGCACCCGACTGATTTCGTTCTTGCGAGCACAAAGGAAAAAATTACTGTTGGGGATGATTTTGTGGTGAGGGTTGAGGGAAAGAGTTCTCTGGCGCGGATTGGTATTCTGGTTCATACTGCAGGATTTATAGACCCTGGGTTTGAAGGGCAGGTAACGCTTGAAATTAGCAATCAGTCCAATGTTGCTGTTGCGTTGTACCCCGATATGTATATTTGTCAGGTTGCTATTCATCAAATGACAAATCCTGCCGAGATCCCGTATAACAAACGAAAAAAGAGTTTGTATATGAATCAGAAAGGACCTGTTTCTGCATCTACGAAAAATTTATTTAATAAAAAAGGTAAACGTTCATAGGGAAATTTTTTATAGCACCTATCTTTATATGGTACACCAAGATAATACATACACAGGGAAAATGATCGTATTTGAGGGAATCGATGGGAGCGGAAAGGCGACGCAGACAGAGATGCTTTTTTCGCGATTGAGAGAGAACGGAGAGAAGGTAGAGAAGATAGCATTTCCTCGGTATGGTGAGGTCGCGGCTGAGAAGATAGAGCACTACTTAGCGGGCAAGATGGGTGATATGGGTGTCAAAGATGCTGCGAAGCTCTATGCGTATGATAGAAAGGACGCATCTGAGTTGATGTATCGGTGGTTAATTCAGGGGAAAACGATTATTGTTGATAGGTATGTTGCGTCAAATATGGGTCACCAAGGGGGCAAGATACAAGACAAAGGAGAACGCAGAACGTTTTTTGAGTGGTTGTACGAGTATGAGTACGCGACAATGAGTATCCCAAAACCTGATGTGCAGATTTTTTTGGATGTTAAGCCCCAGGCTTCTGGTGTGTTGCGGAAACAAGACACCCACAGAAAAGGAGATATTCACGAAAACAACACAAGTCATTTGGAGAACGCGTATGATTCGTATCAAGATTTTATCACGTTTTCACAAACAATAGGGGATAGTTTTTTGACTGTGCAGTGTGAGAGCAGCGGAGGAATGAGACCAATTGACGCTATCCATAACGATGTGTGGCGCGGTGTGCGTGAGAACGTGTGATACAATACGACAACTATGTGTGGTGTGCGCTTCACAGATTCCACTCTATTTTTACTATTGAGAAAGTAAGGTTTTCTCACTACTATTTCTATGCAAACCTATTTAGATATTCTTCAAGAGGTGATGGAGCAGGGGGTTGATAAGGGGAATAGAACAGGTATTGATACCCGAGCTGTGTTTGGGCGGAGTATGCGTTTTGATTTACGCGAAGGGTTTCCCATTCTCTCAACAAAGCGCGTGCCTTTTAAAATCGTTGCAGGTGAGTTGCTGTGGTTTTTGAGCGGGAGTAGCAGGTTGGAGGATTTGCACAAACATAAAGTGCACATTTGGGATGCAAACGCAGGAGCTGACTACTGGAGGCACGATAGCGAGAAATGTTTTGATTGCAAGACAGTAGAGGGATGTTTGGGCAGGGTATATGGTGTACAGTGGCGGAGATGGCGTTCTCCTGAGGGTCGTATGATAGATCAATTGCAGCAGGTGATAGATGATATAAAGAATAATTCAACGAGTAGGCGGTTGGTGGTCACAGCATGGAATCCTGGCGAGTTAGATAGGATGGCGTTGCCGCCGTGCCATATGTTTTTCCAATTCTTTGTAGCAGATGGCGTGCTCTCACTCTCAATGTATCAGAGAAGTTGTGATTTGTTTTTGGGTGTTCCATTCAATATTTCTTCGTACGCCTTGTTGCTTGCAATGATAGCCCAGGTGTGCGGTCTGGAAGCAGGGGAGTTGTACCATATTTTAGGAGACGCTCATATTTACCACAACCATTTTGAACAGGTCAAAGAGCAGCTATCGCGTACTCCCAAAAAAGAACGACCAATACTGAATTTGAATAAAGAAAAAAAGAGCATCGATGATTTTACATTGGACGACATTGTTTTAGAGGGGTATGATCCGTATCCTACTATTAAAGCAGATATGGCTGTGTAGATGTTAAGAGAAAATACTTTTTTACTTAGGAAAACAAAAAGAACAGGATTTACTTTTTTATGCCCGACCCATGCATAAAAAGCAATTTCATATATAGTAGCGGCATTTTATGCATAAAAAAGTAAATCCTGTTCTTTTCAACAATTACATCTCTTTTCATAGTAGTATGTCTGGATTAAATCGATTACGGCAACCGCCAGAAAAATCTTTTTACGGTCGCCTTATAACTATATAAGTAAGAATAAGTATGAAAAATACTATCACAATGATTGCTGCTTGCGGCACGAACAATGAGTTGGGGTATAAGAATAATTTACCGTGGAAGCGGATGGATCACGATATGCAGCGATTCCATTCTTGCGTTCAAGGGATGGTGATAGTGATGGGTAAAAATAGTTACGATCACTTACCGATAGACCTCCACTGGAAAGAGTGCATTGTGCTTGCTGAAAAACAGTACGCAACAAAGTTCAAACGGACTGCTGTTTTGTGTTCTCTGGATGAAGTTTTTGCGTATATTCAGGAAAAGTATGGAGAGGGTGAGGAAGTTATTATTTGCGGTGGGGCGAGTATCTACAGGCAGTTTTTACCTATTGCGAATAAAATACTATTGACCAGAATTGATGGAACGTTTGAGGCAGATGCGTATTTTCCTGCTTTGAACAATGAAGAGTGGGATGAAATTGAGCGCGTTGAGTATAAGAAGGATGAGAAAAATCCTTACGACTACACGTTTCTTTTATTACAGAGAAAGAAGGATACTGTACGCCATAAAGAATCGTAGTAATGGCAGGAAGGGATAGGTCACCAAAAGAAAAATCAGGTTTTGTAAAACCTGATTTTTCTTGGTAGTGCCGTACGGGAATTAGTTTATTGTCGTGTAGATAATGATTTGTTCTACTACCAGAGCCCCTGTTGTTTCTCGCTTGATATTTAACCCTACTCTATTTCCTGGTGCAATGTCTGTGAGTGATGCAGGGAGAGCATCTACTGATCCTGTTGTATTATCTTGTCTGTATTCGTTTACCGGGCTTGTGTTGTCTGGGTGAAATTGGATGGGCAAGGAGACGAGTGGTTGCGAAGTACCACCTTGGACCTGAGGAGACTCTACAGCAATGGTTACTTGTTGAGTATCAATTGACTGGACTATACCTGTTAGGTTGCTGAACCATACTATGTCAACTGAAGTTTCTGCACCATCAAGGGTGCCAGGCACTCCTCCTATGCTTGAGCTTGCGTTATCTGTATTGGTTTCTGTGGAAGAAGAGCCTATGAGGAATGTTCCTATGAGGATTCCTATGACAAGCGCTACTACGCCTATCACAATGTTCATAAGGGTTTGATTATTATTCATGTCTATGATGTTAGTTGATAATTTTTGGAATAGAGGGTGTCAGGGCTCTATTCTTATAGAGATGCCTCGTCGTCTATGTCTGTTGTAGGAGGTTGTGTTCCGTTTTCGGTTTCAGTGTTTTTGAATATCACAATATAGTCTGCCTTGAGAGCAGTACCATCCATTGTAGTGATTCTAAGACTCACTTCGTCTCCTGTTTGAATTGCACTGACCGATGAGTCTTCTTGTCTGCTTTCTTCACCTTCTGTTTGATGATATATCTGTACAGGGCTTTGATTGTCTTCTTGCAATAAGTCAAGCGTGACAGTGAACGATGTTGGTGGCTGGGTCGGGTCTTCAAGGTTCACTTTATCTATGGTGATTGTCTCGTTCGTTATAGCGGTAACACTTCCGTTTACGAATGAGTGCCACTCGCTTGCAATACCCGATGGAAAGGCAGAGGTGGTATCAGTGCCACCCTTGTCTGTGCTGCTATTGCCAACAACATATCCAATTACCAACCCAAGAACTAACGCAATGACCCCTATGGCGATTATTTTCACCATATCTGTACTGCCTGATGGGGGGGGGGATGACGGCGATTGTTGTTGGTTTGGGGATTGAGGAGGATTGTTTGTGTTATTGTTCATACCAGTTGTTTTTTAATAATAAGAGATGTGTATTGAAATCATACATTTTAATTATACCATATTAGAAAGTTGTAAAGATGGTGATATAATACACAGGTATGTATTGTGTTGTTTTATATGATAAAATGTGTAATACTACCGAATAGATGATATCCGTCAGGGTAGCTCAGTTGGTTAGAGCGGAGGAATCATAACCCTCAGGTCGCGGGTTCAAATCCCGCCCCTGACACACATATGGTAGAGAGCGCTTGTTAGTAGGCAGGTTGCTTATAATAGACAAAAGCGGGTGTAGCTCAGATGGCTAGAGCGCCTCCCTGTCACGGAGGAGGTCGCGGGTTCAAGTCCCGTCACTCGCGCCTTACTATTAAGTTATTACGTATGAATAAAGAAGCGAATCATTCTGTGAAAAAGGCACTGACGTGTTCTTTGGTACAATTTGTAAGTTTTGTCGGTCTCATTATCCTTGCAAACGCTGGCTTGAGATCTTTTTTAGAGACCAGAACAGATTTTGAACCACTGGTACAAGTTGCTATCCGCATTATTATTCTGGTTGTCTTGATCGCTTTGGTATATCCCCAGTTTAGAGGGTCTGGTAAATGTTGCTCTACACGTTGTTGTAGTGGAGCGAAACGTTGCTGTGACAAAAAAATGATGCACGAGAAAAAAGAGAAAGAGATGAAAGAAGAGAAGGAAGAGACAGAAAAATCAGAAGAAACAGAGTCGTAGAGTGGCGAGTGTTGTTTTTAAGAAAAGAGGTGCGTAACGTATGCGCCTGGTGTTGCGTGGGATATGGGTATGATGTTAAGAAAGTGGCGACAAAGAGTTTTTGTGAATAGAAGTACTCAGGAGTTGATAGAGCAAGTAGTGAAAATGAAAATTGAAATTTACACTGATGGGGGTTCGCGAGGCAACCCTGGTCCTGCGGCAACAGGCGTAGTTATTGGTGATCCGTTTCATAAAACATATAGTTCGTACATAGGAGAACGAACAAACAACGAAGCAGAGTACGAGGCTGCGCTTCTTGCGTTGCAAAAAGTCAAATCGCTGGTAGGAAAAAAGAATACCAAACAGACAGAGGTGGTTCTTTTTATGGATTCTCAGCTGGCTGTTATGCAGTTACGTGGAAAATACAAAATAATGGGCGATACCATTAGCCCTCTTTTTTTGAAGATACATAACCTTGCGATTGATTTCTTGTCTGTTGAATATGTACATATTCCGCGAGAAAAAAACAAAAAAGCAGACGCTATGGTGAACAAAGAGTTAGACAAGAGAACAGGCAGAGGAGGTTTGTTTTGAGGTTTTCAAAACGTATGACCAGTAGGGAACACCCAGGCAAATGAGATGACATTATTATAATGGTTGAAATTATTCCATCACCCCCTTGCCAAATCAACCAATCTATGATATAGTATATACTTCTTCATTAAGAAAAAGAGACACACACCTATGAATCAAAAAAAAGAATTACTCAATACTCTTATATATAAAAGAATACTATCAGTATTCTTGTTTTGCATAGCTTCCCTTGTGCTATTCTCTTTCTCAAACACAACTCACTCCCAACAACACATAGAATGGCTAAACTACCCAGAT
>VXOY01000029.1 GCA_009839835.1 Candidatus Spechtbacteria bacterium SB0662_bin_43
CTCCAAGACTAATATGTACTGTATCTGGTATATACTCTCCATCTATATACCGAATTGTTGCGTTTTGGGTTGTGGGGGTGGTAGGGGTGTCCACTGTATCAGTTACTTTTAATGGTGCTGCAGCGGTGGCTTTTTGAGAAATACACGTATCGTGGTATTGTTCAGGCAACTGTTTACAGAACGTGTCCCGTTTGTGTGATGGGATGACTGAAGCAGCGATAGACATCAATTGATGGTAGCATTTTCCACGGAATGAAGGATAGTGATCAAGCGCACAAAATGCTATTGCACGATCGGTATGTGTTTCGTCCCAAATGAGGTCAGCCAATACGCCTGACAAGCAGATGTTTGCGTTTTCAGGATCTTCAATGGTCGTTCGGCACAGAGTAAAAGCCTCCTCAGGATTTTGTTGAGTAGAACCTGAAATTGTTCTACCCATACTCAGGAAGCAACTGAGTTGGAAGGGTTTTTCAATTTTTGCGCACTCAGCACCTATTGCCTCTCTCCCTAAAAGGGTTTGTATACGGTCTGTTTGTAAGAAATAACAGTCGGACTTGTACGTGTCGTCAAGTATGTTGCATGGGTAGTGGGGGTCATCATTGAGGTATTTTGTAAAGTGATATTCGTCGCCATCGGTACTTTCAGCAGTCGCAATGCCACCAACAATGTTTTCCATAAAGACACCAGAGCGACACGAGCTTCGATGATTTGTCTCAATGAGGTCGCATGCTTCAAGCGCAGCGTGAATATCGTAATCAAACCACGCCATCAACCCGTGTCCAGTGCCGTGAAGGCATTGGTGAAGGCCAAATTCCGCAGTTTCCTCTCCACAAAGCAAGTCAATGCTGTGCGCCAAGTTGCCTGAACCATTATGGGCAAAGAACGCTTCTGTTGCACCGTGACGACAACCAGAGTGACACTCAATACCACACTCTTTGAATGCTTCATTACCAAGCAGTTCGTACGCTCTTCTTCCGAGTTCGTGTGCACGGTTATGACAATTTAACCCTCTTTGAGATGCGACACGATCAAGAGATGATGTGAGGGAACGAAGCGTGTATGTTTGTATTGCCTCGTCCATAAATTCATCGTTGTACAGCAGTTGTTCAGAGTCTTGGTCTGGTGTTAGTGCGATACGAGATGGTTCTATTGCAGAGTCAGATGTAATGGAACCATCCTTATCTTCCACTGTGTTTATAACAAAAGCATAGAGTAAAACGCACAGTATAGCGATTAGTAATAGTATTCCTATGGCTATGGTGTATTTTTTAGTTTGTCCCTTTTTCTTAAAAATAGAATACATACTATATACATTGTACTATAATGCACAGGATAAGAAACATTACTCGTGATGTGCGTTATACCCCTTGACAAATTGATAAAAATTGTATATAGAGTATGCAAGCAGCATACTTTGTTGCCCAAGCTGTCGGTACACGGAAAGGAGAGCAGCATGAAGTCCCGTGTTATCGCAATCGGTCTCGCTGCGCTTGTCGTTCTCGGGGTTTTGCTTGCTGCTGGAGGCTTTGTCTCTGCAGGCACAGGATCCACGAGCACGAACAATGCGTTCGCGACTCGCGTCATTGGCGTGACTCCACAGGATGGAGAACGAGGTCTGATCTGGTGGGGTGGAGGAACCATTCTCCAGCTCGCGACCCGCATGTCTCAGAACGGATGCGACCTTGACGTGGTGTACTCCCTGGAGTCGTACAAGAACGCAGCGACGTACGAGCTCGCCAGCTCGTACCGAGTGGGGGGCACCGAAGAGCAGAATCATGAATTCCTGAGCAAGTACGGGGACACGATTTCTGCTGGCACACGGTTCATTGTCGTGTGCAAGGACGCGCCAACATACGGTTTCTCAGATCAGCACTACGACGACTGGGACTGTGATGACAAATGGTCTGAGTCGTGGTCTGGCGAAGTGACACAAAACGTGTTGTCTCGGATCGCTACGATGAAGGATCTCTGTTTCCTGCAGTTTGCGACCGAGGATGAGGCGTACGCTGAGATGGGGCGATCCATTGCGTTCCCAAGCCAGTACCTCTCGTATCACTCGTACTCAAGCGATCTTGAGGGACGAGTCTCGCTGGGTGATGACGTGTTCCGTCCTGTTGTGGTTGTCATTGAGACGCACAGCGACGCCGAGTACCACATGATGTGGTCGCAGGTGTACGAGGCGTGTCACGCGCAACAGGAATGGTACGTCTATCACACTGGCATGCAGGAACGGGATCCGCACAGCGTTTGGTGGGATGTATGGACAACCACTCCTGCCGGCGAGGATTTTGTCGATCTGTTGCGATGGGAGAAGGACGATGGTGGGGTGTGGGAGCTGCCTGAAGAGAGCATCTTCCGTAACCTTGGCGTCTCATCTCCTGCCGAAACAGCGGCGATCCTGTGCATGATCTACTTCCTGGATCAAATGGACTTGCGGAGCGAGTTTGACTACCGAGCTTCGCAGACGCAGTACATTCCAGAAGAGGTCACGGACTGGATCGAGCAGTACGTCGCAGTGCTGCCATCTGGTTCGTAGGTGCGCAACCCTTGCGGGCTCACTGTCTCAAACGAGACAGTGAGCCCGCCTTTTGTTTTTAAACCTTTTTAACCTTGAAACATTGTACTTTGTATGGTATTGAGGACAATAAGAAAGGAGGTGGTACGTGTCCACCCACCAGAGTGGTCGCAGAGCCAGAGGGTCGTTTCGGTGGATTGCCGAAATTATTCTCAGCCTACAGATGCACATCATTGCCTTCTTGGTAGCGTGTGCCTTGGGGGTTATGGTTGTCTTGCAGCCCGTATTCATTCCTGTGCTTCTCTTAGTGCTGCTTGGGGTCTACCTCTTGGTATATGCCACCCGCGACCTTCCGCAGGCACATAGTGATACGTCTTCACTCCGCATCATGAGCATCAACGTGCTCCGCGACAACACCGAGTACGAGCTGGTGGCACAGGTTGTTCAGCAGGAACACCCCGACATTGTGGCACTTGTTGAGTACACAGACGAGTGGCGCACAGGGCTTGAGAAGACTGGGGTTTTGGCAGAGTATCCGTTCTATTGTCATCGCCCCTTTGCTCACGGCACGTACGATGACGGCATTGCAGTGTACAGCAAGGAGGAGTTTGCAGTACAAGAAGAGTCGCCTGATGGCAGCTTTCTTGCCTGCAAGTCAGAGCGATTTGATTTTATCGTCGCTCACCTTCACAACCCGATTGTTTCTCGCGAATCATTCCTGCAACGCAACGAGCAGATGGATGCTATCGCGCGCATCGTCCAACGATCAGAACCGCGTCCAATTGCTGTGTTTGGCGACTTCAACACAACGCCGTACTCGCTGGAGTTTCGGAGCTTCTTGAAGGAGTCAGGGTTGAAGAACGCAGCAGCGCGTCAGTGGCTGCCATCGTGGACACCTCTTGTTCGCTGGTGGGCGAACATCGGCGGTCTCCCGTTGGACCATTTTCTCCACAACAAACGAGTTGTTGTTGCGAAAATACGCGTTGGCTCGTTTGTTGCGTCTGACCACCGACCAATCATCGTTGATTTTCACATCCCAGGTCAAGACAAGGAGGGCACGTGATGTACCTGTAGGTAAAGGGGGTTGCGCTTTGCGCAACCCCCTCTTTTTTCATCCATAACATACAAAATTCCCTACACTAATAGGTATGTATGCAGAAAGTAAAAATCTATAACTGCCTCTCTTTTCTCTTATAAGCAACAGAGGATTTGTTGTTGGAGGACTTGAAAAACAACTCTTTTTATGCTATGCTCGTACCGCAAGGAAGGGAGGGTGAGATGTCCTCACGTCGTGGCAAACGAGCGAAAAAGATGCCACACATCACCTGTGAGAAGTGTAAAAACACACTTCGGTACAAGGGACGAGACAGGAACGGAGCAGAGAGCATCCGTCTCCTCTACTCCTGCGGGAAGTGCCTGCGAGAGATTGTTCTCGTACTCAACAAGGGATGGATTGAAAGGATTGAAGTGCTCTAATCCATCTCTAAAACCCCTTCACTCTGTGAAGGGGTTTTACTCTTGGATTCCATACACACTACAAAGAGAGTGTGTGTGACAGGGTACGAACAGGTGGGCATGGTGAGCAATCACTGCCTTACCCTCTCTATAGAGGGAGAGTGGCCAGAGGAGCACAGGCAAGGATGCAACACTGCCATAAAGCACCCTTGTTGTTGATAGGAGTATGTGGTATAAAGAAAGTGATACGGTTTTTTGTCATATTTTTTCCGTATCGCTTGTGTGCACACAACCTTATTTATTCAAAACACCGCCCTTCTGGCGGTGTTTTGATGTGTGTCGTGAGATATAAGGGGGAAGGGGTAAGATCCGTCTGGCGGCGTTTATAAGTCAAGGGATATTCTGTTCGTGATGTCGTTTCCCTTTCTTACTTCGTTTATACGTGCGTGTGTGTTGTAGAGGCTATTCTTTGTCCGTTTTTTCTTGTCGCGGAGAGGCAGGAACAGATGGTTTTGCCTGTGTTGTAGGTTTTGCAGATTCCTGAGAGTCGGATTTTTCATCAGAAGTCTTTTTTGGTGCAATGCCCATCAAGGTTTCAAATTCTTCTTTTTCCAGCGTCTCCTTTTCCAAGAGCGCGTCTGCTATTTTTTTGAGTTGCCCTGTTTCTTTTTTGAGGATTTTTTCTGCGGTCTCCTGCGCTGCAATTATTAAACGTTTTACCTCTTCGTCTATGATTTTTGCTACTTCTTCAGAGTAGTTTCGCCTCTCTGAGAGTTCTTTTCCCAAAAATACTGCTTCGTCTCTTTCTCCAAACACAACGGGTCCAAGTTTTTTACTCATCCCATAGCGCGTTACAATGCGGCGGGCAAGGTCTGATGCTTTTTTGAGGTCGTCGCTCGCCCCTGTGGTGAGTTCTTTGAAGGTGAGTTCTTCTGCAACATATCCTCCCAACATAACTGCTAATTCTGCCTCAAACTCTGCGAGTGTTCGGAAACTGCTCTCGGATTCTGGCAACTTGAGCGTATAGCCGCCTGCGCGTCCGCGGGAGATAATGGATATTTTATGTACGGGGTCGCTGTCAGGTAGTATGGTTGCGACTAATGCGTGTCCTGCTTCGTGGTACGCAGCTGTTTCTTTGTCTTTTTGGAGATAGGTACGGGTTTTTCGTTCTGGCCCTAAGAGTACTTTTTCTATTGCATCGTACATATCTTGCTGTTCTATTTTTGCCTTATTGCGACGGGCTGCAAAGATAGCCGCTTCATTCACGAGGTTTGAGAGATCTGCCCCTGAAAATCCTGGCGTTCGCGCTGCAAGGAGATGAATGTCTATATCTTTTGCAACAGGTTTTCCTTTTGTGTGGAGTTCAAGGATATTTTTCCGTGCTTGGATGTCAGGAAGATCAATAAGGATGCGGCGGTCAAACCTCCCTGGTCGTAGTAGGGCAGGGTCTAACACATCTGGACGGTTGGTTGCAGCAATAACAATGACATTGACCCCTTGCTCAAACCCATCCATTTCTGAGAGTATTTGATTCAGGGTTTGTTCTCGTTCGTCGTTGCCGCCTCCCAGTCCTGCTCCGCGGAGCCGTCCCACAGCATCTATCTCGTCAATAAAGATGATAGATGGTGCTGTCTTCTTTGCGTTTTGAAAGAGGTCACGAACACGAGCTGCCCCAACACCAACAAACATTTCCACAAACTCAGATCCTGATATTGAGTAAAATGGTACCCCTGCCTCTCCTGACACTGCTCGTGCGAGCAACGTCTTTCCTGTTCCTGGAGGACCCATCAGCATTACTCCTCGCGGGATTCGTGCTCCCATATTGAGAAACTTTTTCGGTGTTTTGAGAAACTCAACAATCTCCTTCAGCTCTTCTATTGCCTCTTCTTCGCCTGCAACATCTCGAAAGGTGACATCTTGTTTCATACCCTGCTTTCCGCCAAACATCTTTGCTTTTGCTTGACCAAAGCTAAACGCTTGTCCTGCTCCTTTCTGGGCTCCCCGAAGGATAAACCATAGCAATAGCCCAATGAGTAAAATGGGAGGAAGGATAGAGAGGAGAATAGGTGCTGCTTTTTCCCACCCTGTTGCGTCTTTTGTCTCTATGTCAAGGGTGGCAAGCTGTTCGGGCGTGACACCATAGTTTTTGAGAGTTTCTGTTAACGATACCTCTGCTTCTTTCCGTGCTTTCTGTTCCTCATCGCTTATTGTGGTGATCGTAAGGGCATTGCCCTTGACCTCTATTTTCTTAATCCTGTTTTCTTGTATGCCTTGAGCAACAGAACTAAATGGTATTTCTTCTGTTTCTTCTTCGTTTTGAAAAATTAAACCTCCACCAATAAGGAGTGCTACGACAACGATAAGTATCGTAAAGTTTCTAGAAAATGGATTTTTTGGTTTTTTCATATGACGCGTATCGTGTATGGTTGTTGATCTTTATTGTATTAACTGTAAGCTCACTTTTCTTTCTTGAGGTTCAATAGTTGTAATTTTGAATCGATACGTTTTACCCTCTTGGACAGTTTGGCGCATGTGCTCCTCGGATTCAAATTCAGAGACATGGAGTAATCCTTGTATGCCATCTTCTATCTTTACTAATGCCCCGTATGGTGTGATTGAGCTGACTGCTCGTTCTATCTCTGAATCAGCTGCAAACCTCTTTTCTATATTGTTCCATGGGTCATCCGTGAGTGCCTTCAAGGATAGTGATATTCGTCCATCGTTGGTGATGCCTACAATCTTTGCGCGTACCTTGTCCCCAACACTGAGAACATCTCGTGGATCTTTGACCAAGTTCCAATCAAGGGCAGAGATGTGGATGAGCCCCTCAAGCATTGGTGCAAACTTCATAAATGCTCCAAAATCAACCACGCCTGTGATTGTTCCCTCTACAACATCTCCTACGTGAAAATTAGATAACTCACTTTTCATTTTATCGTCTTCTGCGGCTTTTTCGGAAAAAATGAGTTTTCCTTCTTGTGGTTCAATATCCAGAACACGAACAGTCATCTTTTGCCCAACAAATTTTTTCAATTCCTCAAGGATAATCTCTTTGTCGCCTCCATCAACACGTGGATAGTGCGCAGGAGCCAGCTGTGAAACAGGGAGAAAACCATTCATATCTCCTGTTTGTACCAAGAGTCCGCCCCTGTTCGCCTCCATCACCTTTACCTCTGTGGTTTGGTTGTTGTCTCGTATCTCCCGCAACGATTGCCAGTTTTTCTCTTCTCCTGCCTCTTTCATTGAGAGTTCACGGAAACCATTCTCGTTTTCCAGTTCAATGAGTTTTGCAGTAACAACATCGCCTGGCTTGAGGGTGCGAATGTTATCTTGTATTGCGTAGTATTCTCGTCCATAAATAATGCCTGTTCCAATAGAACCCAGGTCAATATAGAGTGTTCCTGATTCTTTGCCAATCACCGTGCCTTCTAAAATATCTCCGTACGATGGGAGGTGAGTCCAGTCTTTTTTGAGCGCAAGCATTTCTTTCCCTTCTTGCGTGGTTTTAGGTGTTTTTGTTGTTTTTCTCATATAGCAAGCATACCATACCTATGCATAAACACAAGGAATATGCTCTGGTGATTGTTGAATATCGTAGTAATGCGCGGTATAATGGTGGAGTATCTTTCTTTTTCTTGTTTTACAATGGTTATCTCTTGGTACGGACAAGCGTGTTTCAAGCTTCAGAGTGGTCAAAAAATCATTATCATAGACCCGTTTGATAAAAAAATTGGTCTCGCACCACCTTCTACGAGTAGTGCAGATATGGTGTTGGTAACGCACGACCATTTTGACCACAACAATAGCGGCGCTATCAAAGGCAGCCCTTTTGTTGTAAAAGGAGCAGGAGAATACGAGTATCAAGATGTGCGTGTTGTAGGCATAGATTCGTATCACGACAACGCAAAGGGCAAGGAGCGAGGGTCCAATGTTATCTATGTTGTGCAGTACGAAGGGTTGCGCGTTGTACATATGGGCGATTTAGGGCAACACGAACTAACAGACGAGCAAATAGACAGAATTGGGCGCATAGATGTACTGTTGATTCCTGTTGGATCTGTTTATACTATCAATGGAAAGCAAGCCGCAGAAATCGTACACCACGTGCAGCCGCGGATCGTTATTCCAATGCACTACAAAATTCCTTCGCTCACCATTGACCTTGAGACCGCAGAGTCATTCCTTGCCGAAATGGGAGCAAAGGGGCAAGAGCCCCAAGAGAAAATTACGGTGAAAAAGAAAGCACAACAAGAAGACGAGAGAACAGAGGTAGTTGTTTTAAAAGTATAAGATACACAGAATGGGGGCAGCATTGAAAAATCTTTCGTACGAGAAACGAGTCGTAATATTCTTTGTTGTGATGGCGCTTGCAACAGGTGCGATGATTGCGTATTTTGTTATCTCAACACGTCAATCGGTTCGCGACACAGATGCTTCTATTCAAACTCCTGCTATTGACGTGCAAGAAATAAAAGACGCGTTGCCCCAGAGATAAATAATCTATGGCAGATATTGGAAAAATTCAAAAAAGACGACTTACTACTGAAATGCGGGAGTCGTACTTAGATTACGCAATGAGCGTTATTGTTGCGCGGGCACTTCCTGATGTTCGCGATGGATTAAAGCCCGTACAACGCCGCATTCTGTACACAATGCACGAAATGGGACTCACTTCAGGTGCGCGTTTCAGAAAGAGCGCCGCAGTAATAGGGAATGTTTTAGGAAAATACCACCCACACGGTGACAAAGCAGTGTATGACGCAATGGCGCGACTGGCGCAAGATTTCAATATGCGCTACCCGCTCGTGTGGGGTCAGGGTAACTTTGGTTCCATAGACGGTGATTTACCTGCTGCAATGCGATATACAGAGGCGAAAATGGAACGGATTACCCGCTTGATGCTCACTGATATTAACAAAGAAACAATTGATTGGCGCGATAATTATGACAGTACACAACAAGAACCATCTGTGTTGCCTGCTGCAGTACCACACCTGCTCTTGAACGGCTCGCTCGGTATTGCGGTTGGAATGGCAACCAATATACCTCCGCACAATTTAGGAGAGATCATAGACGCAGCTGTGCACGTGATAGACAATAGGGACGCAACAGTTGGAGACCTTATGCAATTCGTGAAAGGACCTGATTTTCCAACAGGTGGGAATATTTATAACAAAAAAGCAATTTTAGAGGCGTATAGTCACGGAAAGGGACCTATTGTTATGCGTGGCGTTGCAGAGGTAAAAGAGCCGGGCAAGAGCTCGGTGATAAAGAACGAGTATATTGTCATCACCGAGATACCATATCAAGTCAATAAAGCATCCTTGATTGAGCACATCGCAGATCTTGTCCAAGCAGGAAGGATAGAGGGTGTGCGCGATGTGCGGGACGAGTCTGACAGAGATGGTCTCCGTATCGTTATTGAGCTGAAGCGAGATGCACACGGAGAGAAAATTTTGAATAATTTGTATCAATTTACTGACTTACAGCGAACCTTTCATTTGAATATGATAGCGTTGGTTGACGGCATTCAACCTCAGGTTTTGAACCTGAAAGAAGTGCTTGATTACTACCTCAAGCATAAGTTGAACGTTGTGCGGCGGAGGACTGAGTACGATTTAAAACACGCAAAAGCACGGGCGCATATTTTGGAAGGATTGAAAAAAGCACTTGATAACATTGAGGAGGTAATAAAAATAATCCGCGCCTCAAAAGATAGGGCAGATGCTCGTGTCAATCTCTGTAAGCAATTTGAGTTTACCACCATACAGGCGAACGCAATTTTGGATATGCGACTCCAATCGCTCGCAAACTTAGAACGTCAAAAGGTAGAAGACGAGCTTGCAGAGAAGCATGCCCTCATAACAGAACTCTCTGCCTTGTTAGCAGACGAGGCAAAAATGTGGAATCACATCAAAGAAGAACTCAAGGAGGCAAAAGAGCAGTTTGCAGATAAACGGAAAACACGCGTGTACGCAGGTGCAGCAGGGCAATTTAGCGATGAGGATTTGATTCCAAAAGAGGAAACAATCATTGTGCTGACAAAAGATGATTACATTAAACGCGTTACTCCCTCAACATACAAAGCCCAAAACAGGGGTGGGAAAGGTGTTATTGGAATGGAGACGCGGAGCGAAGATGTTGTTACCCATTTTCTT
The DNA here is from genome assembly GCA_009839835.1 of Candidatus Spechtbacteria bacterium SB0662_bin_43. Classification (GTDB taxonomy): domain Bacteria; phylum Patescibacteriota; class Minisyncoccia; order Spechtbacterales; family 2-12-FULL-38-22; genus VXOY01. Next base: position 10,129 of record VXOY01000029.1, read on the forward strand.
TCTGCGTCAACGCACGATAGATTGCTCTTTTTCACAAACAAGGGGCGGGTGTTCCAAGCTATTGCGTACGAGATTCCTTTATCCACCAGAACAGGTAAGGGCAAGGCGCTGGTTAATTTTCTCAATCTACAAAAGAACGAAGACGTTACTGCCCTTATCCCGTTAGATAGAGCAGTGCAGGGTCAAGAGATGCCAACGCAAAAAGACGAGTACATGGTGATGGTGACAAAATATGGTATTATCAAGAAAACACCGTTGAAAGACTTTGAAAACGTCCGTAAGAGCGGTTTGATAGCACTGCGACTGAAAAGCGACGACACACTGCAATGGGTTGCTACCTCGCCAGGCAGCTCAACGATTGTTCTTACCAGCAAACAAGGGCAGGCAATTCGGTTTGACGAGCAAGGTGTGCGAGCAATGGGACGGAACGCTTCAGGCGTGAGGGGGATGAAGTTGAAAAAAGGCGATGAGATTATCTCACTAGTTGTTGTACGGGAAAATGTGAAAGGAGCGCACTTGTTGCATATTATGAGCAATGGATACGGAAAGCAGACGCTTGTCTCAAAGTTTAAAACACAAAACAGAGGTGGTGTTGGCGTGAAAGCAGCAAATATCACCAAAAAGACCGGTCATCTAATAGACGCACCATTGATAGAGATCCAAGAGGAAATTATTGTGATTTCAAGCAAGGGGCAGGTTATTCGTACTCCTATCAAGAGTATTCCAAAATTAGACAGGTCAACGCAAGGAGTACGGGTTATGAGGCTTGCAGCAGGGGATAGCGTTGCGTCAATCACGACTGTGTAGGTGTGTTGTGTTCACTCGTGTGAGATATGAATTTTTTAGATCCAATTACTGCAGTACAGAATCTTGGAGTCCAGCAGGGGATGAATGTTGCAGATTTTGGGAGTGGGGCAGGGCACTTTGTACTTGCGCTCGCAACAGAAGTGGGAAGACGGGGTAGGGTGTATGCTGTAGATGTTCGCAGAGATATGCTGGAAATTATAGAGGGGCATATTCGTATGAACGGCATATTTCAAGTGGTTGCTGTGTGTGCAGATTTGGAGCAAGAAAATGGCTCCACGCTTGAGCCAGGTTCGCTGGACTATGTATTGTGTTCAAATATTTTGCACCAAGTACAGCACCCTGAAAATGTTATTCAAGAGGTGTCGCGAGTTTTGAAAAAAGACGGAAAGATGGTGATTTTAGAGTGGGAGCCAGGTTCGTTTTTATCCCCCAAAACACTGTTTACAAAAGAACGAGCAGAGAAGCTATCCAAAAAGCATCATTTTCAAAATTGTAGTACCATAGAAGCAGGAGACCACCATTATGGACTCGTGTGTAGCAGAACGTAGGTTTGTATGAATACATCATTTTTTTCAGTGCGAAATAGTGTAGTGGCTGGTATTGTGTTTTTGGTTGTTGCATGTGTTGGGATAGGTAGCGATAATGCGATAGCACTACACCCAGGAAATAGTGGTGTGTATAGCGAGAGAGACTGTAGGGAAGCCTTGAATACGGGGGAACAATGTTCTCCAATAGCAAGAGATTGCACAGATGAGGAGGCGAGCTCAGGTTATACTATATGTTATACTGGCAATTGGCATAAAACTCCAAAGCCAACCTTGTCAGAGACAGATACTTCCACAAGAAGCGAGAATAGCGATAAGAAGTGCGATCCAGCAACAGAAATCTGTAACCCAATAAGTTCTAATGATTTTGAGGATCTTATAAATGGGATCATTCGATGGCTTACTATCTTTGCAACACCTATCTTAGTTCTTATGGTCGTATACGCAGGCTTCTTATACACAACATCAGCAGGGAGCACTACTCAAACAGATAGAGCAAAGAATGTTATCAAGCATGCAGTTATAGGATTTATAATCATTACCCTTGCGTATGTCATAAAGGCTATTGTTGGTGACATCTTTTAAAGCCAAAGGTTATACACTACCCTTGTATTGTAAAAAGGTTTTGTGTGGTATGATAGGGATATACTTTTTCGTATGGTTCGGGCAAGGCATTGGTAGGGCATCCCCCCACTTCGCTTTATGTCTGTAATACGAAAGACAACATTGTTTTGATTATTATTTAGTAGTTATACATTCTTATGAACATTTCAATTTCAAAAACGCATATCATTGGTATTGTATTGCTTGTTGCAATGGGTGTTATGATGTTTGGGAGTGGGGCGTGGG
>VXOY01000022.1 GCA_009839835.1 Candidatus Spechtbacteria bacterium SB0662_bin_43
TCCCCACCCAATCTAAAATACGTGAAAGCAAAATAAAATACAGCCCCCCCATCAACCATTCGGTTTTCACCTACATCGACCCGCCCCCACGTGCCCCGGTACTGTGCTTTTTCATTGCAAACGCAGAAAAACAACGGTACTCTATAAACAAGCTGCAAGGCACACCACGAATGGAGCGAGGTCATGAAAATGCCTCCAGAGGCAAAACAGAACGCAACCATAGCACTGCTGGAGTCTGTGGGTGCGATCGTGAGAAAGAGCCACATCGTTCTCTCGTCTGGCAGACACACCGACACCTACATCAACAAGGACGCCATCTACCCACACACAAGCGTCACCTCGTTATTCGCAGCAGAGATTGCGCAACAGGTGCGAGCACTGAATAGTACTGCTGTGGTAGGTCCAGCCATGGGTGGCATCATCCTTGCGCAGTGGGTTGCGTGGCACCTCTCTGTCATCAGAGGAAAAACAGTGTACGCGTGCTACGCAGAAAAACAAGGCGAGGAGTTCATCTTGTCTCGGGGGTACGACTCCCTCATCAAAGACAAGCGAACGCTCGTTGTAGAAGACGTCATCACAACAGGGGCTGCAACCCGCAAAACAATACAGGCAGTCAAGGAATCAGGCGGCACTGTTGTGGGCGTTGCAGCACTCTGCAACCGTGGCACCATCACAGAGTCCAATCTTGGAATAGCACACCTCTCGTGCCTTGTCTCGCTCCCGTTGGCAACGTACGACCCAGAGGAATGTCCGCTATGCAAACAAGAGATTCCCATAAACACCACGCTCGGCAAAGGGAAATGAATCCCAGCCCCCATCGGCATCACCACGCTACCAATGGGGGCTTTCTATTATCAACACCACCTTCCTCCCCTTTCTTATATACATCACGCTATGGCAAGAAAACGACAAAATACCCTCAAACGCACACTATAAAACTGTGTTAACCTTCCAGCAAAACATCTTACACGTTCTCTGTTCTGTATAGAGAAGAAAATAGGATTTTACTTTTTTATGCATACACTACCGCTACTGTATATGAGATTGTCTTGTACATAACTCGGGCATACATAAAAAGTAAAATCCTATTTTCTATAAAAGTGTCGTGTGTTTTGTGGAAATGTTACAAATTGTGATACACTAAAGGAACTTATACATAACAACTCGTATGGACGATTCTCCAAAAAATACTCCTAACAACCACACTCCAGACAACAAACCACAAGATACAAACCCAAAAGAAGATTCCTCGCATATCACACCCAACGAAAACCATTCACAAGAACCACGTGACACCCAGCCACAATCTCCAAGATCCAGGAACAAGAAAATCATCATTGCCGTTGTATCCTTACTCGTTATAACAATAGCAGCGACTGCGATTGTTGTTTTTGCCTTTCTACCAAACAACGACGACACAGATAGTGTAAATCAATCTCTTGAAAACCTCTTGCAGCACTACATCTCAGAGTATGAGTTTTCGATAACAGCCCTCGATGGTGATGATGCAATGACCATAACCTACGACGGTAAAAATAACCGTGAAACAGATAGGCACCAAGGACTTCTCACAATTGAGGTGCAATCAAGAAAAATACCCATAGATATATATTCAACACTGGATTCATTCTATGTTCGTATACCCCAAGAAGCGGTGGAGATTCTATTCAGCATACCGCTAACAGACACAGAATCCATCATCACTACCACACCACTGCAGGACGCACTGCGAGAAAAAACCGCACAATTCACAGGCCAATGGATACGGATAGATCGTGATGACCTTAACCTAGACGAACTCATAGAAGTACTGCCGAACGTTTTCTCCGAGATGCGAGCAGTACTAGAGAGCTTCATGGATGAAGAAACAGGCATATCCGAACAAGAGTGGCAACGACTGGAACAAGAGATAACCGCACTCATAAACACCGTGGTCATACCAGAAATTACTGCCTTCAAACAACAATGGCAACAACAGAGAGAACAACAAAACACCACAGAAACCAACACACTATCTGTCACTCAAAGTGCCTATGCTCAATACGATATTATTCAGTCTGCAAGAAAAACAGGAGTAAAAACGATACACGAACGAGAACTGACTACCTACGATGTAACAATAGACCAAGAACAAGCATCTCTTTTCATAGAAACGATATTACAACGTCTCCTTGATGACCCATTCGGTATCACGGATGAAGAGGTAGATGAGATAGCAACACAACTCGACGCACCTATTTCTCTTGATCCTACAATAGAGACTCCATATACCTTAACCGTAGGCATAGACGAAAGACAAAACCTTCTCTCCTTTATAGAACTACACATACAACCATCTGAAGAACCCCAAGAGACAACAACTATCACTGTAAACATCAAAAACTTCAACACAAATCCAACACTACAAGAAGAACCAACTGTCTCACAGACGTGGGTACAGGCACTCAAAGATGTGTTGGTTCTCATCGCAACAGTTGGATTACAGGGTGCTCCAATCGAAGAATCTCAATCTGCAGACCCTGGACTACAAGATACTCCTCTCTAAGCAATACTATACAGAACACGCTATTCGTTACGCTCCCCTCACACAGATACTATGAAAAGAAACTACGTCATACCAGCGGTACTGACACTAACAGGCATCGGCATCATCACATCTCTCCTCTTGCTCATTCTCCTCAATCCTTTCTCATCAAGCGAACAACCTGAAGACGCACAGCAACACAACGAATGCACCGAACGAGGACTTGCGAATAAAGAGCCTACTCTTCGCACCACAACCTGCAAAAAAAGTGTTGATTTGAAACAAATATTCTCAGGTGGTCCAGGCAAAGATGGCATACCTGCCATTCATAACCCCGCATTTGTACCTTATGACCAATCACCTGTATCAGACACCACGCGCGGTATCTTGACGACCATAAACAACGAGACACGATTCTACCCCTACAACATACTTGCGTGGCACGAAATTGTAAACGACAGTGCAGGCAGCACCCATTACGCAATCACGTTCTGTCCATTGTGCGACTCAGGCATTGTGTTTGACCGCACAGTAGAAAATGAGACCCTGCAATTCGGAGTGAGCGGACTCCTCTACCAATCCAACCTCTTAATGTACGATAACGAAACAGAGTCGCTCTGGTCTCAAGCAGGTCGCAGAGCGATCGTGGGCGACTACACAGGCACACAGCTTGATGTGCTCCCCTTCCAACTCCTCTCCTTTCAGGAGGTAAAGACACTCTACCCCAACGGAATGATCCTCAGCACAGACACAGGCTATAACAGAGATTACGACCTTACCCCATACAGCGGTTACTTAGAGAACGAGGAAATATTCTTCCCTGTTTCAGTGAACGACAAACGATTCCCCTCCAAAGAACTAATGTATGTCGTCCCGTTCAAAAACGTATCTCTCACCTTTCCCTACCGTCAATTCCAAGAGGGCGAACAGAACTTCATCATTGAAGGACACCCCATAACAATCACGCGAATCAAGAACGAGATACGCGCAACAAGTGACGGAGTCCAGTACCCAGGATACTTTGAACTATGGTTTTCGTGGGCAACACACAACCAAGAACACGGAATAGTATTAGACATCAATACTGCTGAGTAGTACAATAAAGTACTACACCACTATTATTTATTTAAACCCACCCTATGAACAATTCAAGATATGTCATTATTGGCGTTCTCGCTCTCATTATCATCGCTGTCCTTATTTCAATTTTTGCTCTTGGTAGCAACGAAAACACATCTGAGGAAACACCAACAAACAATGAACCAGCTGAATCCACCACCACACAAGATGAAGGTGAGACACCAGAAAACACAGAAGAAAATAACACCGATGAGCCCACTACTCCACAGAATGAAAGTGAGGTACCCGAGGACACAACAGGTAATGAAACGGTTGAATCAACCACCGTACAGGTTCCCCAACCCGCACCACAACAAGAACAAACAGCTACAACCGCAACAAAAGCAACGTACACCGAGTACTCGCAAGCACGATTCGCAGCAGCGCAGCAAGAAGGTAAAAATATCGTACTATTCTTTCACGCAGATTGGTGTCCTACCTGCCACGTATTAGACCAAGCAATTGTAAATGGATTAGAAAGAGTACCAGACAACACAGCAATCTTAAAAATAGATTTCGAAGAACGATCTGACCTCAAAAGAGAATACGAAATACAATACCAGCACTCACTCGTATTCATTGAGAACAACACACCACCACCGTATCCTGTGGCAACAGGCATAGATATCAACGAGCTCATCTGGCAAGTTGAAAACCTATCGTCTTTCTAACACCACTCCTTACATCTCACCGCTATGGACTTCTTCCTCCTCGCAGGGTCATTTATAGCAGGATTTTTAACAGTCCTTGCTCCGTGCATCCTCCCCCTCCTCCCTGTTGTCATAGGAGGATCTTTGGGAAGCGACACAACAACAAAACGCAACCCATACATCATTATTGGGTCGCTCGCTGTATCCATTATTGCGTTTACTCTGATTATATACGGTATATCGTCCCTCTTCTATGTACCTGACTCTGTGTGGCGATACTTTTCCGCAACCCTTGTTCTCATCGTTGGTATATCGTTCTTATTCCCATCTCTGTGGGTAAAAATCCCCGTTGTATCAAAACTTGCTCTCTCGTCCAATAGAAGTCTTGGATCTGGGTTTCAAAAAAAAGGAATACTGGGAGACGCTATCATAGGATCATCCCTTGGACCTGTCTTTACATCGTGCAGCCCTACCTACTTCCTCATTCTCGCAAACGTTCTCCCAAAGAACTTCATAGAAGGGTTTATATACCTCATAGCGTATGCTGTGGGATTCTGTGTCGTGCTCCTCTTTATTGCACTCGTAGGAGACACCCTCCTCTCAAAACTGAACGTTCTGGCGCGCAACGAAGGGAGGTTCAAAAAGATTATCGGAGTACTCATTATCCTCTCCGCGATCCTCCTCTACACCAGCCTGGACAAAGAACTCAGTGCCCTCCTCTTAGACCTCAACCTATTCGTTGATACAACCAGCATTGAAGTAAACATCATCAACAGTAGTACATAGTATCTCTTATTAGTATTGCTACCCCCCCCCTCCTACCATTCTCCCTTCACCATAAAATAACACATCTCCCATCCCCATCTTTCAAAAAGACACTCCAGGAGGAATGTCTTTTGTGTCTCTTTTGTTTGTTTTGTTGAAGTTATTGCACCATTGACAGGAACCTCTCTACACACCGCTATCTACCAATATACTTACTCCACAAGTGCTTTTTTGTGCGATAGAAATAGTATGTCAAGGATGCACCAAGGAGAATGCAGCCGAGTACTATGAATAAATAGAGCAGCGGTGTTTCTGCTTCTGTCTTCATTGCATATTTTTTAACTGTGCTATTTTCTTGTGTCACCGAATCTGCGTTTTTATGATACTGTTGTGTTGTTTCATGGAATTCTATTTCAGCACCTATACAACTCCCTTGATATTCTTTTGGTACCAGTCCACACTTTTCTACAACCTCAGCACTACTTGTACTCCGATTATTGAGTACAGTACCTATAAACCCAAAACAGTTAGTCTTATTAACCCCATACAGTGAACAGAATTCAATAGAATCTTCAGTATAATCATAATTCAAAAAGTTTGCGAGACCAGCTGTTTGACACTCTTCAATATATTCAGATGGGAATTGATTACAGAGATATGCAAAGTTCTCTATAAATGTTGTTTCTCTAAAGGGTTCAATGGGATTATTTTCCACTATAATGTCTTGCCAATAAGGGTTTGTAAGCATAATTCCAAGACCAGTTATACAGCTGGGTATATGATAATCTACAGCACCAAGACAAACGTGTGAAGCATCTTTCATTGAGAAATCATTCCTATGTAATAGATAGTATCCGTGATTTGTATAACATTCTGGGCGATACTTATCCTCAAGTCTATTGCAAGGCGCGAGGAGATCGCTGTCGAAGAAGCCTTGTTCTTCCTTACTTTCTTTGAAGACATAACCATTCTCTGTATCTATAAGAATATAATCCGCATTCTCCATCAAAACACCTTGATAGCAACCCTGTTGCGCAAAAGATGATAGCAATAAATCACAAAGAGATAGGGCATTCATCAAACTCCACGATTCATTGAACATAAATATATGACCTACACCATGATAACAAAAGAATTTACGATGAGCAGGATGTTCTGGTATGCTCTCACAAATATCTATGGCTGCCTGAACTGGATTGCTTTGTATTTTGAGTGCGTCTTCAAAAAAGCCATGCGTACAACCCCAATTAAAGCCTTCGGGACATAAGAGAAAAGATTCACCTGTAAATCCATAGTAGTGAGCTATTGAATTCCCTATTACATGAGATAAAAGATGTCCACTTGTTTGTATCGCAAACAGTGAGCTTTCCATAACACCATTCAATACATCCATTGCTTTTTGAGGATCTGCGAGTACTACTATTGCATCCAGTATGTCTTCTGTACAGATATAGGGGTTTCTATTTTCACAGAGTTCAAAGTAACAAGAATCTTGGAATTCAGATAATGCAATACATTCTTGAATCTTTTGTTTTTGTGTTTCAATAATCTTGTTTGTTCTTTCTTCTTGGGAGAGAGCTGGTGAAGAGTGGACAGGAAGGATTAAAAAGAAAAACAAAGAAAGAAAAGGGAAAGATAGAAAGAAAAGATATTTATAGTTTAATGTATTCATATATAGTATCTATTCATAAATCATGCTTGTGTCTTTTGTTTCTTTATGTATATCAGCACCTTCATAACAGCTTTCTCTATGTTGTTCTGGTACCATTGTGCAACCTCTTATTATTCCATCGTTATTGTAAGCAACTTCAATAAGCTTAGTGCCTATTTTTTTGAAGCAATCATTTACATTAACATTGAAGGATAGACAGAATTCGGAAGCTTGTGTGGTGTCAGTTCTGTCGCCATCCAGTGTATTGCTAATATGGATAGTTTGACATGTTGTAATATGGTCAGATGGGAATTGATTGCATAAGTAGGCAGCAATCTCTTCATGCGTTCCTATGAATGGTCCCTTCAAAGAATTTTGCGATCCAGGTCCAGTAACCAAATGACCAAGAGAAACCATACAGCCATGAATATAATCTCCTGCATTCAAACAAAAATGTGCTGCATCTCTTAACGACCAGTTATTATAGTGTACTATGTATCTTCCATGCTCTCTCCAACACTGATTGCGATATTTATCTTCAATACGACTACACGGTGCAAGAATATCGTTTTCAACAAAACCCATTTCTCCATCTACGTTATCAAAAAAGCCAGTTATATTTTCCATAAAAACACCTCTATAGCAACTCTCGTATGCATCAAATGTTCTTAATTGGTCACACAAAGCTAAAGCATTCATCAGGTTGTATGATTCGTAATACACAAATCCATGACCAAGACCGTGATAACAAAAAGGATGCTTCTCACATATTTCTAAAGCTATCTCTATTGATGATGTACTTTTCTCAAGGGCACGTTCAAAAAAACCGTGCACGCAACCAAAATTAAAATCAATGGGGCATCGTACAAATGATGCTTCGCTTAGTCCAAGATAGTATGATGTTGCTCGCCCTATGACATGTGCTAATGCGTGTCCATATAATTGTATCTCAAAAATATCACTTTCCATAATATCATTCAAAGCTTCCATTGCTTGTTCTGGTCCTTCTATTCTTACGATGGTGTCAAGTAACTCTTCAGCACAGAGATAAGGATTCTCTTTTTTACAGAAGTCAAAGTAACAAGCATCTCTTCCTTCTTGTAATGTAAAGCATTGTTTCAGAGGATGAGATTCTTTTTCTTGTATATTTTGTGTGTTTGTATTTTCTTGAATGATAGATGGTACGTTTATAGTATGCAAAGTTGTTCCATTCTCTTTAGCAAAAACAAAAAAATAGAGAATACTAGTCAATGCTATTACGAATAGAAAGATTCCATATATATATATTTCAATATATTTATTCATAATTGTCATATAATCCCTCTATTGAAAACGAAACAGGAACAATCTCTCAGTCATTTCCTTTATCTACCAATATACTCACCCCACAAGTGCTTTTTTGTGCGATAGAAATAAACCAACGGTGTAATAAGAAGGATGGAGCCGAGCACTATGAATAGATAGAGTAAATGAGAAGATGTTTCTGGTTCAGATTGTTCGTCTGCGCTATTTTGACTTTGTGTTATTGGATTTTCATTGTTGTAACTTTTTTGCCTTGTTGCCTCTATATACCCCAACAGACTACCCTCTATACAGTCGTCTCTATATTCTTCTGGCATCATTTCACAACCCTTTATAGATTCAGTATCATCTGTACCGCTAATATGAAATACAATGCCTATATACTTAAAACATCTCTTCTTATCAATCCCATACAGCATACAAAAGTTACTAGCATCTTGAAAGTACTCATACGTCATCAAATGATTAACAGCAATCCATTGACATTGTTCAATGTAATCATAGGGAACCATTCCACATAGATGTGCAGCATTCTCTATAAACGTTGTTTCTCTGGTAGGTTCAATAGGGTTGAATTCCATTAAGACTGGTTGCCAGGATGTACTGGTAGTCATAATACTAATACCAGTGATACAGTCGGATGTATAATCTCTATCATTCAAGCACATATGCGAAGCATCTTTCATTGAAAAATTGTTTCTATGCATTAGATAGTATCCATGCATTTCATAACACTGTGGACGATACTTATCCTCAAGTCTATTGCAAGGTGCAAGAAAATCATCATCGCGGTATCCCTGTGTTTCTTTCCTTTCTTCACTCAACAACCAACCATCAATGGTATCTTCTGACTCTACAAAGATATACTCTTGATTTTCCATCAAAACACCTTGATAACAACCTTGTTGTGCCAGATTTGATGGTAGTTGATCGCAAAAAGATAACGACTTCTTTACGTTGTATGATTCATTGAACATAAATATATGACCAATGCCGTGATAACAGAAAGATTTACGATGTATGGGACGTTCTGGTATGCTCTCACAAATATCTATTCCTGCCTTCACTACGTCGCTTTGTTTTTTTAATGCATCCTCAAAAAAACCGTGAGTACAACCCCAATTAAAGCCTTCGGGGCATTGAACGAAAATCTCACCTGAAAACCCTATATGATGAGCCATTGCATTTCCTATGACATGGGATAAGAGGTGTCCATTTGTTTGTATTGCAAACAAACTACTATCCATAATACCGTTGAGAACATCCATTGCTTTTTGAGGTCCTGCGAGCAATACAACAGCATCAAGGATATCTTCTGTACATATATAAGGGTTTCTGTTTTCACAGAGCTCAAAATAACAAGAATCTTGAAATGCAGGTAATGCAAGACATTCTTCAAGCTTTTGTTTTTGTTCTGAAGAGTTAATAAAAGTATGTTCTTCGTGAGAAAAAGCTGGTGAAGAGTATACGAAAAAGAGAACAAGAAAGAAGATGGAGAGAAATAGATATGTATAATTCACCGCATTCATACAAAAGTATTTATTACCTTATTGTTATGCCACCACCCTCATAACAACTTTCCCTGTATTCTTCTGGCGCCTTATTGCAGCCTCGTATTACTTCATTATGATCTTGGGTAAATTCAAAAAGTTCTGCACCTATGATTTTGAAACAATCACTTGTATTATTCTGAAACGCTAAGCAGAAGTCAGGAGCGTTCATTTTCATTTGAATATCAGTTCTATCCTTATTCAGCATATTACTAATAGCGATAATTTGACATACCTCAATATATTCAGGCAAGAATTGACTACATAAGTATGCAGTAGTCTCAGCAGGTGTTCCCTCAAATGATCCTCGTAATAGTTCGTGCCATCCAAATGCTATAGCAAGAACCGCAAGAGAATTGATGCATTCCTGAGTATAATCTCCTGCTTCTAAGCATACAAGCGAAGCGTCTCGTATTGATAAGTTACTGTGTTGCATTATGTATACTCCATGTTCGCCATAGCACTCGTTGCGATACTTGTCCTCAACACGGTTACACGGCGCAAGAACATCATCTTTCGTAAAGCCCATTTCCTCTAACCTTATTCCTTCAGAAAAACCATCTTCATTCTCCATAAAAACACCCTCATAACAAGCATTTTGTGTTTGCAGCGTAGGCAGTTGATCACATAGAGATAGTGCATCCTTTAAGTGATACGATGCAACGAGCATAAATCCATGACCCATACCGTGATAGCAGTAAAATTTATCTAAATAAGGTTTTTGTGGTGCGCTTTCACAAATCTCTAATGCTACTTTCACTGGATCATTTTGTATTGTAAGAATATCTTCAAAAAAACCATGTTGACAACCAAAATTGAAATCAGGGGTGCATCGTAAAAATGCTTCAATATTTAATCCATAATGATGTGATGTAGTTTTTCCTATGATATGTGCTAATTGATGCCCACTGGCTATTCCAAACAAACTACTTGCCATCATGTCATTAAGGGCTTCCATTGCTTGCTCTGGTCCTGATATTTTTACTGTGGATTCAAGTAAATCTTCAGCACAGAGATAAGGGTTTTCTTTTTCACAGAGGTTAAAGTAACAAGCATCTCTTCCTTCGGGTAATGAGAAGCATTTTTGAATAGGGTTAATTTCTTCTTCTTGTTTGTGTTTTGAAATTGTGGATAGTATTTGTTGTTTGTTATCTATATTATTTTCAGCAAGCACAAAAAAATAAAGAGGAGTAAGTAATAAAATGAAAAGGAGAATTATACCCAGTACAAGTCTTTTCCGTTGATTGAGATTTTTGTATTTTTTAATTATCATTCTATATTGTATTGATTCTTATATTCATAGATTCATACCATCCCTCATAACAACTTTCCCTGTATTCTTCTGGTGCCTTATTGCAAGCCCGCATTATCTCATCAGCATCCTGAATAAATTCAAAAAGGTCTGCGCCTATGATTTTGAAACAATTATGTATGCCAACCTGAAAGGATAAACAGAATTCAACAGCTCGTTTTTGTATATCGGTTCCATCAGTGCTCAAAAAAGTCCTAATCGTGGGCTGTTGACATGTTTCAATATATTCATATGGAAATTGATTACATAAATATACAGTGGTTTGAATAGATGTCCCCTCAAATGATCCTCGTAACAGTTCTCGTGGCTCCATGAGTGTAATTATCCATCCAAGAGAGAGTATACATCCACGAGTATGACTTCCTGCGCCCAAGCAGAAATGCAATGCTTCTTGTAATGACCAGTTATGGTGAAATAAGACATACCTTCCATGATCTAACCAGCATTTCTTGTAGTACCTATCCTCAACCCTATTACACGGTGCAAGAATATCGCCTTCAACAAAACCTAACTCTCCATCTGTTTTTTTGAAAAAACCAGTCATATTTTCCATGAAGACACCTGAATAGCAACTCTCTCTTATTTTCAGTGATGATAACTGATCACAGAGAGACAACGCATCCATCAAGTTGTATGATGTATGAAACACAAAACCATGACCTACACCATGGTAGCAATCAGAATCTTTTTTACAGATTGCTATAGCTGTCTCTAATGGTGTTTTATATTTTTCAAAAGCATCTTGAAAGAACCCATGCTGACAGCCTCTATCGAAAGAAAGGGGACATCGCATAAAAGACTCAGGACTTATTCCATAATAACGTGGTGTTGCCCTCCCTACGATATGCGAAAGTTGATGTCCATCTGTTTGTATTCCAAAGAGTTGACTTTCCATAATATCCTGAAGGGTAACCATTGCTTGTTCTGGTCCTTCTATTCTTACGATGGTGTCAAGTAACTCTTCAGCACAGAGATAAGGATTCTCTTTTTTACAGAAGTCAAAGTAACAAGCATCTCTTCCTTCTTGTAATGTAAAGCATTGTTTCAGGGGATGAGATTCTTTTTCTGATGTATTCTGATTCTGTATGGTTTCTTGAAATGTAAGTGATGCTTGGTTCTGTATTGCTTGTATATTGTCTTCTTCAGTAAAAACAAAGAGATACAAAGGGATGATTAGTAGCAACACAAGAATAGAAGAAACAAGGAATAGTATATATCTTTTATGGTTCAATCTCATAACGAACACAGTATCTCTTTACTCCAAAACAACAACAGTACCAGTTGCTTGTGGATTGATATGATCATGGAATCT
>VXOY01000020.1:0-33637 GCA_009839835.1 Candidatus Spechtbacteria bacterium SB0662_bin_43
AGATTCCATGATCATATCAATCCACAAGCAACTGGTACTGTTGTTGTTTTGGAGTGAAACATTTCTATGGCTGTGTTGAAGAACTATAGATACCTGCTACCATACACGCTTCTCTTTTTCTTTCTTCTTTCATATATATAACCCGTCTGTTTTTGCTCACGGCGATCAGGTACACACATTTATTGACTCTGCAGGAGAACAAAAAGAGAAGATTCAAGAGTGTCTTGTAATGCCAGAAGGAGAAGATTCGTGCTATTTTGCTGTTTGTGAAGAACAAAACTCCTACCTATGCGCCCAAGACATACTTGATGCTGTAGTATTTCTTGCAGGCCCTGAAGAAGCAACAGGGATTCTTGAGGATATTATGGCAAGCACCTTGTTCGCCATACAGACAGATGGACACCAGTTGTCGCACGTCATAGGAAGAGCAACATCGCACCACTTCGGGTTGTCTGGTAAGTCATTTTTACGATGTCCTGCCGACTTTAATTACGGTTGTCAGCATGGCTTTTTTGAGGATGCGCTCATACAACATGCCACGCCCGTGAAAGCAGCAACTGAAATTTGTGAACATATACCAGACCGTCCCTATAAAAATAAGTTTTATTGCTACCACGGCGTTGGGCATGGGTTTATGTTCCACGAGTCATATCACCTGAAAAATGCACTTGATCTTTGCGATGCACTGCCATCATTTACTGCACAGGAAGGGTGCTACCAGGGCGTTTTTATGGAAAATGTGAATGGTTTTTTCAGCGACGCTGAAGGAGAGAAAGGGTTCACTGATAACGACACTCTTGCGCCCTGTAACCGCATTAAAGATACATACCGCCATCAATGTTATGAAAATCACGCAAGCTATATACTATTCCATCATAACAATTCAATAAGAGATGCTTCGCACGCCTGCCTGGGTGCAGGAGACTATATTTCCAGCTGCATCAACTCCCTCGGACTTATGGTCACAAACCCTGGTTGGCAGCAAACACTTCGCGGGTCGTTCAACGGAACATTCACTGAAATTGCTGCACACTTATGCAATCAATTCCCAGCTGACCATATTGAAACCTGTCAGTTAGCCGCTATCTCAAATCTTTCCAATTTTGACACGACTGATATCAGACGACAGGTTGAACTTTGCCTATTCTTTGAAGGCAATACAGATCGCTGTTTTGAGACAATTGGCACTCTCCTTATCAATGTTGCTGCAAGCCAAGACGAGGTAATGAAAAGCTGCGAGGCTGCACCAGAAGAATTTCGAGACGAGTGCTACTACCCCAACCTCAACCAACAGCAACAAAACGCTACAAACGAACAAGATAAGACCACAACAGGGCTATCATCCTTTCAGCTGCCCTATCCACTACTGATAGTCGGATGTGCCATACCTGCTATATTTTTGATATATTATTTCTATCGGTCAAAAAAGAAGCGCGAAAGATTTATCAACAAACAGATAACACAATAAGAGGAGCGGGTGAAGGGAATCGAACCCTCGTTTCTACCATGGCAAGGTAGTGTAATAGCCACTATACGACACCCGCTTGTTGTGCCGCGAGAGCGAATCGAACGCTCGACACGATGCTCTTCAAGCATCTGCTCTACCACTGAGCTACCGCGGCATCACCAAATACCTTTTTATGGTATAGAAATTTTACTCGTATGACAAGAGAACACATTGCGCCATCGCTCGCAAAGAACACGGAAATTACTCCCCCTTCCTCCCTCTTAGTGCGCTTACTCTAAGCAAACTTTATAATAGCAGTAATGATAAGAATACAGACAACTTCGTAGCCTGAAATGATACCCCATACGTGCAGTGCTTTCTTGTTGTTACCATACTGAAAGAGGAATCCAGCCAAAGACATCAAGAGTACCACGGCAACCAGCCCAAGCATTGAAACAAGAGACAGAGGCGCCTCTGCAAGCGAGAAAATACCAATAAGGATAGCGAGGCTCAATAACCCAAGAAGCTGTACTCCCATCGCAAGCCAATTATCTTTCTCGTCCTCCTTCTTGCCCATCAATTTCATATACTGATCCCGAAATAACACACCGTACCACACCCAACCAACAAGAAAAACAATAACAGCACTCACAACAACGTGGAGCCAGGGTAAATCCCCTAATGTTGAAAGAATATCATTTATCATAGTCAAATATAATAAGTAATTACTCTGTAGTATAAGAAAGGATAGCGATTAAAACAAGGTTTTGTCGCAGAAAACAGCGTACTGCGCCCGAATACAATAGAAAATATCTACCATAGAATGAGTGCGATGGCTAACGTCATCATTCCCATATTCTCTACCAAGGTTACATACGTCAGTGGGACATTGAGGGCACTACCAAGACAGACACATTGTATATCGTTTTGCTTTCTTATAGCAAAAAGTACACCAATACCACTAAACAACATGAGTGCCGCTTCTACCAACAACAACCAATCTGGGTGAAATCCTGACAACATACTAAAGCCAAATGCAATCTCAATAAACGGATAGACGTACCCGTATCCACGCCAACGAGCAGCAAGCAGGTCATATAAGGCGTATCCATCAACAAATTCCCTCAAGCTCAGAAGTTTGAGTCCACCGAAGACAAGAAAAAAGCCTGCCATAAAATGCACCACAAATGCATATACACCCTGATCAATGCTGGTCACTGCAGCAGTAGCAGTAATCAGGACAATAACAACAATGAGCGGGAGATAGTTGTTCTGCGTGTAGCTATGTTTTGCGTGGTTGTGTTCCATAAAACTATCGCACAATAATGGATGTTGTCATTCCAGCATCTGCATGTTCTGCAATATGACAATGATTTAACCATTTCCCTTTATCAAGAGGAACAAGTCCAACCTCCACTGTCTCTTGTGCCCCAACAAGGACTGTATCTCGAAAGTATGGTTCTTTGACAGACCGCCCGTTGCGAGCGATGACCTTGAAAAATTGCCCGTGTAAATGCATGGGGTGGAGACGAAATGACTTATTTTCAAAAGCAATCTTATTAAATTCCCCACTCTGAAGTACAAGGGGGGTGTGTTCTGAAAATGTTTCTCCGTTGATCGTCCACTCAAGACCAGTGCCAGAATTGCGTGCATCAAGCACATACCTCTTGTCCACTGGAACATCTACAGCATCAGTCCAATCAGGAACTTGTTCGTTTTGTGGGTAAGGAAATGATGGTGTTACAACAGAGTTCCCCTCAACAACAATTGTTCCTAATATATTCCTATGCCTTGTAAACTCGTCGTACACATCAAAAGACTTGCCAGCTGCGTTTTTAGGAATTGTTATATCAACATCTATACGATTGCCAGGTGCGAGCACAAAACCATTTACATGAAATGCTTCCTTGACATACATACCATCAACAGCGATAACTTTTGCGTCCAAAGAACCAAAATTCGTTGTGTAAACACGACCATTTGAAACATTGATTACGCGAAGGCGAATTCTCTCTCCTGGCTGTGCTCGCAACACCTCTTGCAATGAGCTGTTGACCGTAATAACATTGCCCCACCTGCCATCGTGCGCTAAGTCGTGTTGCGTTACAAAGTAAGGATCTATTTGATACGTATCTTCTAACAACCAATCATCAATGACCCAAACCCTATCTTGAGAATACTGTTCGCTGTACTCATCTTCTACAATAAGCACTCCATACAGCCCTCTCTCTAACTGCTCGCTTGAGTTTTCGTGTGGGTGAAACCAAAACGTGCCTGCGTCTTTAGGGGTAAATTCATAGACAAACGACTCACCCCTCCGAACGGTGAGTTGCGTAATGTCTGGCACACCATCCATTCTGTTTGGTACGCGGATACCGTGAAAATGTATTGTGCTTGGTTGCCAAAGGTTATTTGTAAAATTGATTCGTACTGTATCCCCTTTACGCACCCGTATCTCTGGACCTGGAACAGTACCATTGTAGCTCCACACACTTGTTGAATGTCCTTTGACTATCTCAAGTTGCCCCATACTAGCTACAATGTCCACTTCTACAACCCTACCATCTTGTTTATGCTCTTTAGGATATGCTCCTGAAAACTCTTCTGCGAGCGCTTCTTTAGCGTTCGAGAACGGTGAAGAGTCGTTATCAAGGACAGAAAATACAAGCAGGAAAGAAACAATAACTCCGAGAATAACTATTGACACGGCAATGAGTATTGTACTATTTTTAGATTTTTTCATATCAGTACTGCACCACAAACAAAAAAGCGGGAATAGATATAGTATCCCTTTCATTTTAATCTATGGAGCGCGTTATGTACAGACAAACATTGATACACATAACCATATATGATATTAAAAACATACCAACTCCTTGAAAGGAGGAGGAAATGGAAACCAAAGAGCACGCCTGCATCTTTTTCATAGAATCCCCGCAAGGCGAATTCTCAGTAGGCGTTTGTCGTATCTGTGGCGCAAAGAAAGAGTTTGCCAACGCAGCAGAAAACGCTCCTCTCCACAAAACCCACAAAGAACGGTGGAATCAAAAAGGATTTAAGCGCACACCCAAGAAATAACATCCACCCGCACCCCAAGAGAACAAAAACAACATTGTTCTCTTTTTTTGTCGTGAGGCAGCAATGCCCTCAAAACATCACTCTGTTTCTCAACACCCATCTCTACGAAAAGATGGGTTTTAGAACGAAGCAATAAACTCAAGGACGTTTCGTGCATGTCCTTCTGGTTGTACGTCTTTCCAATGTCTCCGTACAGTACCGTTTTCGTCTATGAAAACAGTGCTTCGAACAATTCCTGCGGATTTTTTGCCGTTATCTTTTTGTTCACGCAGTGCATCGTACGCCCTGAGCACATCTCCGCTTCCATCGCTCAAAAGGCGAATACTCAACTCGTGCTTGTTGCAGAAATCCTTGTGTGACTCTACGGTGTCTTTTGAAATACCAAGGATTACTGTGTTGTGATTAGAGAACTCTTCTTTCAGTCGCGAAAACTCCACTCCTTCTATTGTGCATCCTGGAGTATCATCTTTCGGATAAAAATACAGCACCACTCGCTTTCCTGCATAATCAGAAAGCGAAACCATCGTGCCATCTTGATCTCTCAATACAAAACCCTCTGCTTTTTGTCCTTCTGTAATCATATAAAGAGTATATCACCCTCCATTATAAAAAGAAACTATGCCAAAGTGTCCATATGCACTTTTACGATGGGGGGGGTATTCAAACCATCCCCATCTTCCAACTCAACAACGCAATAATCACCGCTAAAAATCAATCGTGGAAATATATACTGTTTCTTCACCATCCTATGCTGATGAGAGGATGGGACGATATACGATAAATTATGTCAAATCCATATAGGGATTATATGCCACTTCCCAGAGGTGTCCATCTAAGTCCTGAAAATAGCCAGAGTAGCCACCCCAAAAAACATCACGCGATTCTTTGACGATGGTGGCGCCAGCGGCGCGTGCTTCCTCTATCATCTCATCCACCTTCTCTTTGCTGGGTTCGTTGTGCGCGATAGTAACACCCGAGAAACCGCTTCCCTGCTGCGAGATGGTCACATCTTCAGCCAATGCGTCCTTCGGATACAGCGAGAGAACGACGCCATTCATATCATAAAAAGCGATGGATTCAGAAGAGTAAGACATAGGAACAAGCCCCAATCCCTCTTCATAAAACTTTCTCGCCCGCGTCAAATCCTCAACACCCAGAGTGATAATGGAAATTTTCGGTTTCATACACGCAATATAGCACAATCGGCAATAGATTCATCCATGAGGGCAAACAGCCCAACAAGAAGAAGTGAGAAATTTGTATAAATCAGCGGGCACTGTATGCATCACATCAGTTGCGGTTGCTTTTTTCATAGTAACGTGCTGTAAACCTAATGTGTGGCGGAGGGGGTGGGATTCGAACCCACGAGGACCTGTAAAGACCCTACTTCTTTTCGAGAGAAGCCCATTCAACCACTCTGGCACCCCTCCTGATGCTTGTTATACGCGCTCTGCGCACCATAAAGATGACAAAGCATTCCTTTCTCTATCGTATGCCTTTTTTGCGTCATTCGCAAGAAAAGATATTGTGTCGTACACGACAACATGAAATGAGAGGTGTGCCCGAACAGATGAGGGTGGAACAAAACGCTTCTCGCGTACAATACAGCAAGAGATGGAGGTTTCTTTCCCCTATCCGCCCACACAGCGCGCATATTGCGCGCTGTGTGGGTGCAAACAAGCGCCCCTGGCAGGACTCGAACCTGCAACCCTTTCCTTAGGACGGAACCGCTCTATCCAATTGAGCTACAGAGGCAATACTTCTGCGTTTGTTATACCGCACATTCTCATAATGTGCTACTATACAAATATGTTAAAATATCGTCCTATCACCACGATTGCGAATAAAGCATCGAAGGCAGTTGTTAGCATTATAGCGACAAAAAACCTCCCAAAAATAGATGGATTCTACCCTGTGACAGTAGAGAATAAAAAATTCATCATCCCAAAATTTCAAAAAGAGGAGCGGACAGATGTGGATCTTGGGGGTGGAAGCGGATTTATCGTTCACCAAGACGGCATTGTTCTCACCAATAGCCACGTTGTTGAGGATCCAAACGCAGACTACACTGCTGTACTGAGCAATGGAACCAGCAAGACGATGAAAATCATTGCTCGGGACCCGATTCACGACATCGCTATTTGCAGTATTGAGGGTTCAAACCACCCCAGCCTATCGCTTGGCGACTCTTCTGCGCTCCAGCTGGGCGAGTATGTGCTTGCTGTTGGCAATGCGCTGGGTGAGTTCTCAAACACAGTGAGTTTGGGCATCATATCGGGATTGAGTCGCTTTATACAAGCACAGGGGCAAAATCGCACAATGGAACATCTACGAGGGCTCATTCAAACTGACGCAGCTATCAACCCTGGCAATTCGGGTGGGCCCCTCATCAATATGCAAGGCAAAGTCATTGGTATCAACACTGCTGTCATTTCTGGGGCACAAAATCTTGGTTTTAGTATTCCTATCCACCAAGCAAAAGAGGACCTGAAGCAGATAGAGCAGTACGGGAGAATCCGTATTCCTTTCCTGGGCATTCGCTACCTTATTCTTGACCAAGAGCAGAGTAGGAAGCAAAAACTACCGTTTGAGTATGGGGCGTTGATAACGCGACCTGAAGCAGGCACTCCTGCGATCCTCAAGGGGTCAAGCGCAGAAAAAGCAGGACTTCAAGAGTACGACATCATCCTTGAGGCAAATGAGAGGAAAATCACCCCTTCTTTTACTCTACAAGACATCCTACAAAATCACTCTATTGGAGATAAAATACCACTCAAGGTGTGGCGTCAAGGCAAGGAACGTACAGTAACGATTGAGTTAGAGGAAAAAAAACAATAACGCGCGGCAGGAATTGGTGTGGCTGGGTTGGAGGAAGCGTTGGGATTGCATGAGGAGAATTCCGACCAAATAACCAACCAGGATTCTACCCCATAATGAGTAAGGTTATAGAAACAGTGAAGTGCGAGGAGTATGCCCTACAACCATGTTCCGTCTGTACCAAAAAAGCAACACTTTGTGTTGCTTTTTTGGTAAGAAACTACGATTATGCTTCTTGTAAAATTTCTAATTCCAGGTTGCGGATACCGAATTGCAACGCCTCTTGTCGTGTGTGCATCCAAATATCCACGCGATGCCAGTACCGTTTGTTCATCCTATCTTCTACTACGAATACCGTATCTCCGTACATAGAAGGAATCCTCACCTTTGTCCCAAATGGCAAAAAGTTTGCCGCTACAATACCCCACCGAACCCGCTTATTTGAAGCAGTAATGAACGGTGTAGAGTCAGTCTGGTCTACTGTTGAGGAATATGCTGTCATTGGAACAACCATTCTTTCCTTCACAACGTACTGTTTATTGTCTTCAATCATAGCAACAGGAGGAGAAGGATCTACAACAGTTTGTATTGCTACAGGTTCGTTCTCTGCCTCAATCCTCTCTACTTCTGCCTTTACTGACGATTTAACCTGTGTATTTGACATGTCTGAGAGTGCTATCTGGATAGGCAGTTCTGAGGGGTGCAAAATAGTGTGCTCCTGTATTGAATGAGGAGGAGATTGTTCAGGTGCTCGTTCTTGGACACGCGCAACAGATGTAAGAGCAATACTGTATTGCCAGTTTTTCTGTGCTATCGCCTGATTCAATGGTACAATGATGTGTTCTTGGTACTGATTTGGTTTTTTGTCGTTTGTTGTTTCTACGCCATCTACTGATGTATGTGCATAGGCACCATAAGAGTCGCTATTCTGATTCATATATGTCCCTATGATGAACATAATGAGAATCAATCCAATAACGACCGCTCCCGAAAACTTATCTATATCTTTTGTTAGAAATGTACGATGCGCAGTATCCTGTACGTGAGATGAATAGTGCGCGTTATCAATTTGAGTACCTCCTGCCGCTTCCTTATCGCCTATATGCAACAAGAGGGATCGCAAGCTATACATAGTTCAACAGTCAATATAACCTCATTACGCTTTATCTAAAAAGGTGATGAGTTGTTTTCTCCATCGTTTTCTTCCGTATGAGGAGAATACAACAGTATAACATATTTATGATAAAAATCAATGAAAAATGCGTATTTTCACCTAAGAAACGACACGATGAGATTGAGGGGAAAGAAAAAACAATAAAACAAGGTGGGTAGCGACCGTAAAACGTTTTTTGGCGGTTAGCGATAATCGGTTTAGCCCAGAAAAAACGTTTGGAGGCGCTATGTTAATCTAAAGAAAATATAGGCACACTACGCACCGTGCAACACCAAGAGTACGTCACCGTCTTGCACTCTATACTCCTTTCCCTCTGTTCGCACCAAACCTTTTGTCTTTGCAGAATTCCAGCCACCGCACTCAACTAAAACGTCCCATTGAACAACCTGGGCGCGGATAAATTTTTCTTGAAAATCGGAGTGAATAGCACCTGCTGCCTGAGGCGCTGTTGCGTTATACTCTGTTGTCCATGCTCTGGTCTCTTTTTCTCCTGTTGTAAAAAACGAGATGCGATTCAATGCTTTGTACGCAACACGGGCAAACATAGGTAGCGCGCTCTCCCCTATGCCTAACTCGGTACGCTCCTGATCGCTCATTGTCGCGCTCTCCAACTCGGCTTGTGCGTCCAGCGCAATGCACTCGTACCCTAACTCCTGAACATAGTTCTGAAACGCAACAGGTATATCGTTATTATGCGTATTCACAACATAAAATCCGTGCTTTGCAGTGAGCAACGAGGCAGCGCGCGCCAGCGACACCACAAACGAATCGTCGTACGTTGCGTTTGCCTGTATCCACTGAAAAATATGGTTGCCCTTATCCAACACATCACACCATACGTTCAACAGATCCACCTCCTTTTGTGCATCCTTATTGCCACCACGAGCCTCTTTTTGCGCGTTATGGAGATACGTTTCAATGCTTGCCCTATCCTTGAGCGCGAGTTCTGTGCGGATAATTTCACTGTCTCGCACAGGGTCAACTGAAGACTCTACATGCTGAATGTCTTCCCCTTCAAACGCGCGCACCATATAGACAATTGCATCTACACCAGCAATGTGTGAAAGAAACTGGTTGCCAAGACCCTCTCCTTTGTGAGCACCCTTTACCAAGCCTGCGATATCGTACACCTCAACAACGCCTGGAATCGTATTCTGCGACCGTGAAACCTGTGCTAACTCAAAAAGCCGTGAGTCTGGAACTTCTATAATACCCACGGACGGATCTATTGTTGCAAAAGGATAGTTTGCAATCTCAACATCTTTTTGTGTGAGAGCCTTGAAAAGAGTTGATTTCCCAACATTTGGCAATCCCACGATTCCAACAGATAGCGACATATTTTATTACCAATACAAACGTACAATCATACCTCACATTCTTGTTGGGTGGACGACCGGACTTGAACCGGCAACCGCCAGGACCACAACCTGGAGCTCTACCTATTGAGCTACGCCCACCATCATTGCGACACGATACTACTCGCTATCACACAAGACCCCTCGGGAGGACTCGAACCTCCAACCTGCAGGGTAGAAACCTGTTGCTCTGTCCAGTTGAGCTACGAGGGGAACACCATTATTATACCAAAAAATACGCAGAAAGCAATGATACAACGGCTGTATGAGCACCCTACCTTCACCCCTCTTGTTTTATAGATGACCATAGCAAAAAGCATACCTCCTCCTTGTAAGATTGAATATAGTGCAAGACATAAAAGTGTCGCACATCAAAGGATAATCGCCTCATTCTTATTCTTTACAAAAATGGTAGTAGTGGTATAGAGAGTATAAACCAGAAAGGAGTACAAAGTGGCAGACGAGGAACGAGACGTCTACGGGGTGATTGCTGCTTTCACGCTTTCACAAGCACCCTGCCCTTTATGCAATAACACAAGATTTGCGTGGCTTAGAGGAAAACTGTTTGTGTGCCTTATCTGCTACCAGATATATGAAACAGTGGGCACGTTCTCTTTAAACCTCAAAACAAGAGGGGGTCCAGGGGACATGTTTTTCAACGGTGTAATTGGGGCAAGTGCACCGTCAACACCACACCATTTGCGACACAACTAATAGAGGATACACCCCATCGTATAGCGGAAGCGATGTAAAACAATCTCCGCTTTTGTTTTATGATAAGAGGAGAGGATTACGCCATAACACCACTTGTTCTCTGCTTGATTTTTGCAGGGTTTGTTGTACTATAAAGAAGGAAACGGGCTGTAGTATAGTGGTAGTACACATGGTTTGGGACCATGCGGTCTGGGTTCGATTCCCAGCAGCCCGACACAAAACATTTCGTGCTTTTTCGTATTGCGCCATTGCCCGTTATAAAAACCGAATGAATGAAGAGCGGGAGTTCGCCACCCAACATACCCCTCCCCCGACTCATTCGGGGTTTTATGATGTAAATAGGAAGCAGGGGGTGAGGAGGTATCATAAAACCCCGACTCATTCGGGGTTTTATGATGATGCCCATCAGTATGCTTACTTGACTGCATCTTTCAATGCCTTTCCAGCCTTAAACTTAGCGTTGTATCTCGCTGGAATCTGTATTTTTTCTCCCGGTCTTTGCGGGTTTGGTCCTGTTCGTGCATCACTATGAGAGGTATAGAACGTACCAAGACCTGGAAGCGGTACTCTCTTTTTGCTCTTCAATGCCTTCGTGACAACATCAGTCAATGTTCCTAAAGCATCGTTCGCTTGTCTCTTTGTAATGCCTGCGCCTTTTGCAAGTTCGTCCACCAGCGCATCTTTTTTCATTTTTTCTCCATCTACTTTTGCCATAGTATCTCAATATGAATTTACAAAATTATATAACACCGACCTTTACTATGCTCTCATTTTGCAATCAAAACATCACACCACAATACCAAAAAAGAACATATATCGCATTATACTGGTAAATACCTGTCCACACAAGCAATTACGACTTATTCACAACAAGACGAATGTGTTGAATATGGTCAGAAAGCCCATTTTCCTTGACTTTTATCAGTACTGCCCCTATTTCCACAAGGGATTCGTCGCTCACATCCCGCTTTGTTCGCTGTTCTTGCACCATTTCTTCCACAATGGAATCTTTATCCAGTCCCAGACTTGAGTGAAAGGGACCAACCATCCCCACATCACTGATGTACGCAGTTCCACCACGCAATATCTGTTCATCACGGGTCGGCACATGGGTGTGAGTACCAACAACAGCCGACACTCTACCGTCCAAATGAAATCCCATTGCTCTCTTTTCAGCAGTTGTCTCTGCATGGATATCTACAAAGATACCATCCACGCGTTCTTTGCCGTCCTCGTGAGGGTCTATGGTGTACTTTTGCAGAATATCGTTCATTGCAAGGAATGGGTTTGATAACGACGTGTCTTTCATAAAAATCCTCCCCATAACGTTCACGACGAGCAATCGCCGTGCCCCAGACTCAACAACACGCGCTCCTACGCCTGCTGCATCTTGATAATTCAATGGCCGTACCAACGGAATAGCAGGATGCGAGATAACATCGTATACGCCTTGATTTGCAAAATGATGATTACCAGAAGTAAACGCGTGAAAGAGCGCGCCACGTTTTCCCAACTCCTCTATCGCGGTCAATGTTATTCCCATTCCGTGTGCTATGTTCTCTACATTGGCAATAACAAAATCAGGATTGTGTTCTTTGCACAAAATGTCGTACTGTTCACACAATACTTCCCTGCCAGGACGCCCGAACACATCTCCAAAAAAAAGTATCTTCATATACCTCTTAGCGTGCGTACTCTATGATACGCGTCTCGCGAATCAAGGTAACTTTAATTTCTCCTGGATATTTCAAGTCTTCTTGGATACGATTCGCAATGTCGCGCGCTAATTTCTGTGCGTTAACATCGTCAATCTCCTCTGGTTTGACAAAGATACGAACCTCTCTTCCTGCAGAAATTGCGTACACTTTTCCAACTCCCTCAAATGACGAGGCAACATCCTCTAATTCGTTCAAGCGATGGAGGTAATTTTCGACTGTGTCGCGCCGTGCTCCAGGTCGGGACGCAGATATTGCGTCTGCTGCTTGTACTATCCGCGCTTCTAACGACTCGTATGGATACTCTTCGTGGTGCGACTTCATTGCATCAATCACTGCCTGTGATACGCCGTACTTTTCCAAGAGTCGCATCCCAATTTCAACGTGCGAACCCTCTACCTCGTGATCTATGGCTTTTCCAATGTCGTGAAACAATCCTCCCTTTTTCGTGACCGCAACATCAGCACCCAGCTCTGCTGCAAGCATACCTCCAATATGGCACACCTCTAACGAGTGCATTAGCACGTTCTGCCCGTAACTCGTACGGAACCGAAGTCGCCCCAAAAGCCACACCAATTTTGGATCAATGCCTACAATACCAGCGTCGTATAACGCTGCGTCGCCTGCTTCTTTAATTTTTGTGTTCGTCTCTTCTTGGGCGTTCAGCACTGCCTCTTCAATTTTTGCAGGTTGTATCCTTCCATCTTTTATCAAATTTTCAAGAGATAACTTTGCGATAAATCGACGAACAGCGTCAAAGGAAGAGAGCACTAATGACTCGGGTGTATCGTCAATAATAACATCAACCCCTGTTAATCGTTCTATGGTTTTGATGTTCCTCCCTTCTTTCCCGATAATTCGTCCCTTTATTTCATCGCTTGGCAACGTCACAACGCTTGTGGTTGCCTCTTGTACTTGGGGTACAGCGTATCGCTGGATAGCGTTCACGAGAATACCCTTTGCCTTCGTATCTAACTCTGTTTGTCCAATCTGTTCTAACTTTCGCAACCTATCTTGCAACTCTTTTTGGAACTCATCTTCAATGTTTTTAAAAATCATTGCCCGCGCCTCTTCGCGAGTGAAAGATGCTGTTTTTTCAAGTTCGGAGAAGGCCTTTTTCTTCAGAGAATCAACCTCTGCCTTTTCTATCGTAAGGTTCTGTACTTTTTGTTGTATGGCGTCTTTTTCCGCTTGTATGTCCTCTAATTGTTTTTCTAACCCTTCCTCTTTCCTTAATATCTGTCCTTCTCGTTTTAAAAAAAGAGTATTTTTTTCCTTTTCTTCGGCACGAATTTCGCGTCTCATCTCCTCTATATCCTTCCGTGCGCGAGCAACAGTACTTTCTGCTTTTTCCCGCGCCTCACTCATCATCGTATTAATTCTTGTTTCAATTGTTCCTTCCTGACGTTTTGCTATCAGTTGTCTTATAAAGTAGCCGAGCCCTATGCCGCATACAAGAGCGAAACCGCCCACAAGAATGAGCAGTGTAATATTCATAATTATTAAGATTGTATAGTGATCAATTCATAACATCCATTATCTTGAGCGTACCATTTTTTTGTATTCCTGTAAATAAACGAGGAAAGAAAGGTATGGTATAATATCATTTGTATGACACCGAACGAGCCACAAGAACCAAAGGTTATGCTCATTATTTTGGATGGATGGGGAGTTGCTCCTCCTTCGCGGAGGAACGCGATATCACAGGCGCGAACCCCATTTTTTGACTCATTGGTCGCACGATATATGGCAACTACCCTTCAAGCAAGCGGCATTGGTGTTGGGTTGCCATACAACGAAGAGGGCAACAGCGAAGTAGGACATATGAATATTGGGGCAGGAAGAATTGTGTACCAATTCCTGCCAAGAATAACGCAAGATCTACGTGATGGCTCGTTTTACAGCAATCCTGCGTTTCTCTCTGCCGCACAACACGCAAAAAAACACAACGCCAGGGTACACATACTGGGACTATTCTCAACAGGCAACATTCATGGGTCAGCAGAGCATGTTCATGGACTCTTGGACACAATGAAGAAAGCAGGCGTTACGAACACTGTTATCCATCCTTTTACTGACGGAAAGGATGGGAAAAACAACGAAGGAGCAGAGATGATTCAACAACTCATATCTCGACTCAGCTCTTTTACCCACACCCTACCAGGAACCCTGATGGGCAGGATGTACTCGCTGGATCGCAACAACCAGTGGGATCTTACCCAAGCAAGCTATGAGGCGCTCTGTGGCACAGGCAGCACCCCTACAACGAACGACCCTGTTGCGTATATCAAAGACTGGTATCAGCAAGGAAAAACTGACTACGATCTCCCGCCTGTTATAATCCAGCAAAACGGTAAAACCATACCTCGCATACAAGACAATGATGCACTCATTTTTACAGATTTTAGAGAAGATTCTGTCCGACAGATAACGCGATCCTTTGCGCTTCCTGACGATTCGTTCAAGGGATTTAAGCGAAATCTCCCTAAAAATCTTCTTATCGCAACAATGACCGAGTACGAAAAAGGTCTTCCTGCCCTTGTTGCGTACCCCCCACCCCAGACAGAAAACCCCATTGCGTCTACGTTATCCAAAGCACGAAAGAGACAACTCCACGTTGCTGAAACCGAGAAATACGCTCATGTAACGTATTTTTTCAACGGTGAAAACGAGGTTCCATTTCCTGGAGAAGACAGAATTTTCATTCGATCTACTGGAGGCCCTCACTATGAAACCAATCCAAAGATGCAAGCAGCAACGATTGCCCGTGAAACAACAACACGAATAGATCAGTACGATTTTTTCGTACTCAACTTAGCAAATGCCGATATGATGGGACACACAGGACACATTGACGCTGCAATCCAAGGCGTGGAAACAATTGATGCTATCCTTTACCAATTGATAGAGACCGCGCTTACATTTCACGTCACGGTTGTGATAACAGCAGACCATGGCAACGCAGAGCTTATGATAGACCCAAAAACAGGTAGTATTGTGACAAGTCACACGAATAACCCTGTCCCATTCATCCTCATTGGCAAGGGATTTGAGCAACCAAAAAACACTCGGCTATACCAAATACCTCCACAGGGTATTCTTGCCGATGTTGCTCCTACTATTCTTCATTTGATGGGCGTCCACCAGCCCATAGAAATGACCGGTGAATCCCTGTTGTATAAACTCATTCCAGACCTCCAAAAATCGTAGCACCGCGCAAAATCCTCCATTGATATTTACGTACGTTTATTCAGTGATTGTTACGTTGCCTGTGATACTCGGCTTGATGTGGTCGTGAAAGTCCCACTCTCCAGCCTTATCAAACGTAAAACTCCACGATTCACCTGGTGGAATCGGTCTTTTTGGGTCAAATTCAGGGTATATGGTGTGTGAAGGATGTACATCAGACGCAGGCCATTTATCGCTTGACGACTCGTTTTTCCATATAATCGTTGACCCCTTCTTCATAATAAGATAAGCAGGCTCGTAGTAATCATCTCGCATCACAACTGTTGTTGTAACAATAGGAATTTCTATTGTGTCTATGTCTTGGTCTGTTGCCTCTGGTGATACGGGTTCTTGATCCTGTAAGGACTGCTGGTTGTTTTGCTCTTCAGGAGCTGCTTGCTGGGTGTCGTCTGTATCCTGCGTTGCAAGCAACACACCAACGATTACAATCCCTATGATCAAAAGTGCTCCCAGCACAAAGATGGTTTTTGGTGTTGTTTTCATATTCACTTTACTGGTTTTGTATTGGGTTGAATAATAACGTCTATCAATCCGTACTCTTTTGCCTCCTGAGACGAAAGGTAAAAATCTCTGTCAGTATCTTTTTCTATCTTGTTCAATGCTTGACCTGTATGGTGCGCAAGAATGGAGTTGAGACGCGACTTCATATTCAAAATATGCCGCGCAGATATTTCTATTTCGGTTGCTTGCCCCTGAGCTCCTCCCATTACTTGATGCAGCATCATTTCAGAGTTCGGCAAAGCACTCCTCTTTCCCTTTGCTCCACCACCCAACAACACCGCCCCCATAGAGGCTGCCATACCAACACAAATCGTTGCTACATCGCTTTTAATATGCTGCATTGTGTCGTAAATCGCCAACCCATCTGTTACAGATCCACCTGGAGAATTGATATAAAACTGAATATCTTTTTGCGATGACTTTGAGTCAAGAAACAATAATTGCGCGATAATGGTGTTTGCTACTGCGTCTGTTACTGCAGAGCCTAAAAATACGATTCTCTCCTCTAAAAGACGAGAATAGATGTCGTACGCTCGCTCTCCTAAGTGAGATTTCTCAATGACTGTTGGTATGAGTTGCATGGTGAGTAGTGCTGAAAAAGGTTTTATGTGCTATCCCCTTTCTCAAGAAAATTAAAGACCTTATCATTTCGTATCATACCACGAATGTGCGACCGAAGCACATCAGGATGAATGGAGGATTCTGCGTGTTCAGGCGAATCAAACCCACTCAGATACCTATTGGCATGCTCCTCAATTTCCTCGCTGCTCGGATTGATATCCTCAGCATCTGCAATTGCCTTGAGAATAAACGACGCCTCAACACGACCCTTTGCCTTGTCTTTCCAGTTTTCATTGAGCTGCTCTCTTGTTTGTCCTGCTTTCTTCAAATAGTCATCAAACGACATATCCAAAGATGCAACGTGACGTTCAAGGTCATCTCGCATCCTTGTTAGTTCGTTATCAATCAACAAATCCGCAACCTCCATAGAGGTCTCTTTACGAATTGCTTCAATAATTTTTAACCGTAGCGCCTCTGCTCGTTGCTGTTCTTGCTCTTTGCGTATGCCTTCACGAATACTCTCTTTTAAGTGTTCGAGCGTTTTAAACGCTCCCGTACTCTTTGCAAATTCATCGTCCAACTTCACCTCTTTGTCTTCGCCTTGTGCAGAACGGCTTTTTGCGAGCGTGTTCAACGCCTCTTCTACCTCGTGTTCATCTACAGTAATCTCTGTTTTTTTATTTTTCTTGACAATATCGCGCGCTATCTCGCGATATTGTGGCAATTCAAACGCAGGCTCCAATGGCACCAAAACAGAAAACTCAAAGTTATTTCCTGGAACGCTTTTTGTAATATCTACTCGTGGGTTGCCCACAGGCTGCAAGTTGTGCTTCTTAAGCGCTTCGCCATACGACTGCTCTATGGCGTCAGCGCTTGCTTCGTGCCACAACGCCTCCTTACCAATACTCTTTTCAAGAACATCATACGGAGCAGCACCTTTCCGAAACCCCTTGATAGTTATATTTTTTCCTCGTGCCTGTGCCGCGCTCTGAAGATACGGTTTCATATCTTCTGGAGAGAGCGAAATCAAAAGTTTTTTCTGGTTTTTTTCGTGATCTTGGATAGTAATATTCATAGTCTTGTATGTGTAAATACACAGTATTTTACCCTACACGCCATTTTTTGTAAATACACCCTTGTGAATTCCTCTCGAGGTGTTACACGCTTTATATCTATCTCAGGCAAGAAAAGGATTTTTACTTTTTTATACCTAAAATACCACTGCTGTACATACCATTATTTATAAAAATGAGATGGGGTATAAAAAAGTAAAAATCCTTTTCTTTGAGTATGCGACACTTCAGGAGGTAGGAGGGATGTAACCTATGCACTGTGTCGCTACAGAACGAACGGAAGCAAGAGAAACGCGAGCGCTACCACTGTTTTCATAAAAACACTCATCGTCTCTACAATGCCCTCCTTAAAAATATCTGTTGCAGACGCTATGTACCGTATTGTTCTCCTTTGTGATCGCGCAAGATCATTCTTGCCTGATGAAACACTATGATGCGCGCTGCTCCACGCAACACCAAGGATAAACAACGAAAAAGAGAGCAGAAAACTACACGCAATGACCCCTACAACAAACCCTGTTACTGCTTGCGCTTTTAGCGTCACTATGACCAGTGGCGTTGCTGCCAACAGGAGAAAGAGCGGATACAAAGATTCTCTCTGCACCAATCTGCTTGTCGTGTCTGTGATCCACGAAAAATCTTTTATCCTGTACTCCTCGCGTTTATCCGCTTGATATGTCTTGATTCTCTCAGTAATACGATGCGACACCTTTATTGCAAGCGACAACACTCCTGAGAGAAATAAAAACGCGGCACAACACCCCAACAAGATTCCTGACACAAAATATGGCACTGCCACGAACGATGCAATCAGGTGTTGCTCTTGTGATACAACACTGTACCCAATACTCAAAAACAGCAAAATACTTGCGATGCACGCGATAAAAAATCCATACCCTCTTGTAATTGCAAGAGATGCCTGCTGGGCGTTCTCTAAGAACTGCGCAACGCTGTACGAAGAGCTGTCATCACTATCCAGTATGCTACTCGGAGCAAAGAGTGCAAAAAAATACAGCACCAACAACAAAGGCATAATGAGCAAGAAACCAGCAACAACCGCTAACACACCGTACATATCTCCAATCATATATCCACCCACTAACGCGATTGAAACAGACAATGCAGGAATAGCAACCGACTCCAACCCAACCCCAATACTGCGTATGAACGCCGATATATCGTTCTCTTTGGATGCCTGCACAATGCGCCTCATAGCACGAAAAGTTGCTGTATAATAATAATGCGTGAACATCACAGACCCACTCATCACCAAACCTATAACCATGCACCCATACAGAATGAAAAGTTGTGTCTGCGGTATGTCTCCTCCAAACCAATACACCGCCCCTGGAACAAGCAAGGCACTCATAACCATTGAACCAATAATGACAGTGGAAATAGCACGAAATGACCCAATAAACGAACCAGACCGCATAATCAAAACACTTATTGTCGCAGATACCATCCCCACAATACCAACAATAAGAAGCACGGTTGGTACATCAAAAAACGACACCAAGAGCAATGACTCTAAAATGATCATACTCGTCATCACCAACACAAATGACTGAACAGCATCTATAGCACCACCGCTCCCGTTGACGCTTTTTGCAACCAAAAAAGAAACAAGAGAAAGCGCTTTTTTATGCATTGAGGTATCCTCTGTGTAGCTCTGCGACACGTTTTGCAGCACACCGCCGCCCATCTTGACAAAAAATAACAGCATTGAGTGACCCACCACTGCTCCTACTAACACTTCTTTGTGTTCTGAAAAAATATGATACAGAGCCGCAACCTCAACTAACGACACAGCAAAAACGCCTATGCCCAAAACACCAGAAGCAGTAAACGCAGTGTGAAATCGTCTCTCTTTGCTCTCTCGCGTTCCTCCTTGCAGCCTCCCAACGATTTTACAAAAAAAGACAGCAACATAATAACTCACACAGAGCGACACCCCTGTTCCTATCAAAAAACCAGTAACACCCTGTATGCCAATAGCAAAGAACAAAAGTACAGCACCCAAAAACGAAAGGATAAAAATAGCCTGATATACTCTTCTAAAATAGGAAAACGCAACCGACTCAAGGGTTACAATAAACGATTTCACCTGCCCAACAGCAGGCATTCTATGCAATACAACCAACGCAACAAGAACACTTCCTGCCAAAAAGGTACTGGCTATCAATGCTGACAACAAAAAAGTATCTACCATAGAATATACTGTTTTTATTCTTTTGTAGTATCCTGACCCGTATCACCTTCTCCCCCTGTCTCATCGTCTGCACCCTGTGCCTCGTCCTTGCTATCAGTATCCTGTTCTGTTTCATTGCTAACACCATCATCTTCCTGCTCTTCTGTGTCCTCGTTGGTCTCTTCTGATGATTCCTCGATCTTGCCTGTTTCTTTACTCACAATGTCTATCTTCCACCCTGTTAATTTAGCGGCAAGTCGCACATTCTGCCCATCCCTTCCAATCGCAAGAGAGAGCTGATCTTCTGCAACAACGACCTGCGCCCTCTCATCTTGTATCTCCACATCCAAGACGCGCGCAGGGCTCAATGCACTTGCAATAAAATCGTCCACGTTCTCGCTCCACCCGATAATATCTATCTTCTCGCCTCCTAACTCCTGTATAACGGCAGAGACTCGCGTTCCTCCTTGCCCCACACACGAACCGATCGGATCCACGCCTGGTTCTTTTGATACAACAGCAATTTTGCTCCTTGAACCTGCCTCTCGTGCCAATGCCTTGATTTCGAGAGACCCTGCTCCAATTTCAGGAACCTCTACTTCAAACAACTTTTCTAACATTTTTGGATGCGAACGGGAAACAATAATCTGCGGACCACGTGCTCCTTTATCAACAGCAACCAAATATAAGCGCATCCGCACGCCAACTCTGTAGTGCTCGGATGGAATCCTGTCTTTTGGTGCCATCACGCCCGTGGACTTTCCAATGTCAAAAAATATATATCCTCGTTCAACTCGTTGTACAATGCCGCTAATAATGGTATCAACCTTCTCCATAAATTCATTATAGACAGCATTTCTCTCTGCTTCTCTAATTTTTTGGATAACGACTTGCTTTGCTGTCTGAACAGCGATTCGCCCAAATTCATCCTTGTAGTCTAAATCTATTTTCAAAATGTC
This sequence comes from Candidatus Spechtbacteria bacterium SB0662_bin_43, assembly GCA_009839835.1. Classification (GTDB taxonomy): domain Bacteria; phylum Patescibacteriota; class Minisyncoccia; order Spechtbacterales; family 2-12-FULL-38-22; genus VXOY01. The sequence goes on from VXOY01000020.1 coordinate 20,835, forward strand.
CCCTGGCTGCAGCTTCTTGTTCTGTTTCTGAGCCTCATCCACCATAATGTGTCGCTCCTCGTTAAACCACACCTTTGCTGGCTCCTCATTTTCTGTGTCCTCATCCTGGTCTTCTCTGTCATCTTCTTGCTTTTCTTCTAATTCCTGTTCAGTACGCGATTCGCCTTCCTCAATATCCTCCTCGCTCTTCAACATAGAGTCGTCAACGACTGTTTTCTCTTGCCACAAAACAAAACTGCCTGTATCTATATCCATGCGCGCTTTGATGACTTGTCCTCTCTCGCCATACTCTTTTTTGTACGCGGTCGCAAGAGCGGTCTCGATGGTCTCTATCATCGCCTCTCTTGATATTCCCTTTTCTTCCTCTATTGACGCCATAGCAGCAACAAAGTTTTTTAAATCGATCATATAATACAATAGGTTTAATGTTACTATTTGAAAAAACACCCATTTCATAGTATGGATGCTCTACTATCATACTACCAATATATCAATTCTGTCGTCAAGCAATACAGCCAAAGATACCTAATACGATGTTGTTTTATTCTATGCAGACAGGGTTTGACTTAATATATTCCTCTATATCACTACCATTTATCAACAGACTAACCATAAGGACAGTTATAAATCATATCCCGTTGTTCATCTGTGAGTAATGCTCTTGTGTTTTTTGCCTTAGGCTCTAAATAATCGAGGGTTGCATCATCATATATAGCATCTTTATCCGTACTCTCCAACCCTATCTTTGTGATACGCAAATTATAAATCATTGCTTGGTGGTACTCTTCTATCTCTTGTGGTGGTGTGTGTTTATTGTATATGTCAATCAGCTTATCTACAAACGCAAGCGCTGCCTTATTTGTAAAATTATCCAGATAATAATCCCTTGAATGTGAGCCAATAGAAAAATCAAGAACAGTCTCTTTGCCATCTTCTGCAACAACTATCCACTCGTTATACCAAGAGCACCAGTCGCTGTAGTCTTCAAGGGTTCTTGATACTAAAACATACTTTTCTGCTATATGTGCTGGCTCTACAACAAACTTTTTACCGTAAACAGTCACATATATTTTTTCCTCGTCCGTTATTATAAAAAATACTAAAAGTAGTATTACAACAAGACAAATGATAACATACGCTATTCTTGCGTTTTTGATAGTAAGTAATTTATTCATAAACTCTTATGCGAGGTTGCACCATAATTCATTTCTGTCACCATATCCTTCCCACATTCAACGCAATTGGGATAAGCCATAAATACTACCGCACAAAGATATAGTATTATTTAATACTTTTTATACTTTCCCACGAATCAAGCAAGTCCTATAAAGAACGTAACTTGAAAGAAATGCCACAAAAAATACTACTACCCCTACAACATTGTCGTATATTCCTACAATAGAAAGAATAAAAACTGAAACAACAAAAGATGTAAGAAAAAACAGCAAGAATAATATGTAGCGCAGCGTTATTTTTGTTTCTGTATCTTTGTGCTTTTCCATAGCGGTATATTAAAGTATATCCCCAACAATAGCCTTTATGACATACGCAAGACCAACGATAATAAACCCAATGACTGCGTACTTTATCACTGATACTGCTTTCTGTGTTTGTGTAGAACTACCTGCTGATGTTGTGTATAAGAATCCTGCATAGACAACCATAAGAGTAAAGATAGGAACTGAGAACAGAGTAATCCACCGAATAATTCCATTTACAAGCTCATCAAAATCCTCTGACTTTATTGGATTGCAGATTTGTTTGTTGGGGTCGCACTCCACTCTTCTCTCCCCATTGGGTGCAGTACAAGTACATTTTCTTGTCTGGTTGTTCCATTCACATGTCCAACCCCTGCTTTCATATCTTTGTCTAAAATCTGCACCACAATCTATCTTTCTGCATTTACATTGACCTTCAGCAAAGTTCCAATATGCCTCTTTATTTTCCGCTGGACAGCCGTTATCAATTTCATCCTGGGTACAATCTGTCCTTCTGCACTCCCATCCACCCATAAGGTCTTTTTTCCAACAAGCACGTTGGTCTGGCGGTATATTCATCTCATCTGCGATTCTTTCACATTCTTGGTCTATTGACCCTCTTTCAGAACAGGACCACCCTACTTCATAGCCACACCGTGTGTCACATAGTGCCTGTGTTGGATACGAAACATTCGGTCCTCTTGCTTCTATTATTTGTGTAAAGAAAACACCACAGAGAATGAAAAGTGCGGTTAGGGTTAGTATTCCAAATGATACTCTTTGAATGTGCACCATAACACTATGATAAATATTTACACCAATCTATTCTTCGCTTTTTGTTGTGTTGCCCAAAACAAGATATAAGAGCAGTATCCCAAAAAGATTGAAAAAGAATCCAAGCGAAAATCCTATAAGCGCACTACGTTCATACCTCCTTGAGATTATGCTTCCCCAATAACCAAATAGGCACATTAGAAGAAACCACCCCCCTAATACTATTAAATCCATAGTTAGTATATTTATGGTAATAATGTTTTTATTATTACATGGTATATATATATACAAGAAAACAGCCAAAAGCGCTGTTTTCTTGTAGTATTATAGCTAATACTTTACATTCCTACAGAGAGAGTGGAATTATTTTTTTATGCATCAATACTACCATAAAACCCCTACCCTACAACATTCTTGTAGTACCGTATTTTCGCTGTTTCGCCTTGTAGTATAACCGCAGCCAAGTCAATTCTTTGTTGTCTATCTATTAAGTCGTGTTCTCTCAAGTACGCCTCAAAAACTTTTTTCACCTGTTCTGCCTTGCGGTAGTCAAAATGATGTTCGGGGACAAACCCACTCTGTGCGCCCTGCTGCGACTTCACCTCAATACACACAATAACATCGCCCTCTTGCGCCACAATATCTATCTCTCCCCATCCATACGACACATTTCTCGCAAACACCTTCATTCCATTGCGCTCCACAAAAGACGCTACAGAGTCTTCTGCACGTTTTCCAACAGAAATGCTGTCCTGTGATTCGTGGGACGAAATAGTTTTTGTACGTTTCTGCCACCTCAGCTTGCCCACCAACGCGCCAAACCTTTTTCCTATCCTCCTGTTCTCGTTGTATTCCTGTTTCTTAAATCCTCTCAACATAAAAAACAAAATGCTCCTTATCCTTACTCACCTCGCCCTCACCCTATCACTTACTTTATCTTTATGTTTATGGCGAGATGCTCCACAGAGAAAAAACATCGCCCCTGGCGATCAACTCTATATCCCTGCTTTTTGAACCCTCTCAACGTACTCGCCTTTTTGTGTGTTGATGCGAATAACATCGCCTTTTTGTATAAAAAGAGGGGTTTTGACGCTCATTCCTGACGCAACTACAACCTGCTTGGTGCCGCTTGATACAGTATTACCCTTAATACTTGGTGGTGCCTCTATCACCTCCATATCTACCTTGATCGGTATACGAACACCAATCACGGTGTTGTTAAAATATTCAACAACAACCTCTGTGTTCGGCAAAAGATAATCTGCAACATCATCAATATCTTTACGGGCAATCTTGACTCTATCACTCTTATTGCCAATACCTACAAACCAATACTCTTCCCTGTGGTGATATAAAAATACCATCTCTTTTTTATCTATCTCTGCGTATTCAAACTTATCTGAAGGGAAAAATGTCCGCGTTATATTTGTTTTACTGATAAGGTTGCGACACTTCACCTCCAACGTTGCCCCCTGTCTCGCCATTTTTTTATGGTGTACTTCAAGCACTTGATGGGGTGTCCCATCAAGTAAAAAAAGAGTATCCTTTTGTAAATCATTGATTGACAACGACATACAACCTCTTGTCATTATACTATCAAAAAAGGAAATAATCTATACCTGCGCTATCACCACTTCCTTGCACATCATAGTTTCACGTGAAATGATCGTCATCCAAAAAATAGTGATTATCCTCTCACAACAAGTAAAGAGACAGTCATTCAATGAGGATTCGCAATAAATACTTCTCCTCCCGCCCCTCAATGCACAAACCAGTATCATGCTTTCACGTGAAATGTTATACCATAATCATCACAGAAGCATCTGGGCTTAATACACCGCACATCATCTGGTCACAGAAGCATACAGGTTCAGCACTGTGTATGTTTTCACGTGAAACCTTGTTCAGTCTTTCGTATCTGCTTTCATGTGAAACTGTACCTATCATAGAAGAGAGTACGATAGAGATGATGAGAAGTAACGTATACTTTCACATGAAACTATAGCTAACGAACACCTAATAAAGAAAAGGGTGGTCATAAAGTATAATGCATTTTCACGTGAAATGATTGCTGGTCAATCTACAGAGACTTCATTTTTTGACACATACAACACAACATACTACAGCACACAAACTGATGTCGTGTTTTCACGTGAAAACAAACAAGAAAGAACCTCCACAAATAAAACACTTCATATCTTCACATGAGGTACTTTTTAACGCAAAGCACTTTCATGTGAAATAATTGTCCCTATAGAAATGTCCGCGCATAGAGCCACCCTCTGCAGTTGCGTACGATGCTTTCACGTGAAATGAAAAAGTCAAAGATACCATAACACAACACTTTCATGTGAAATGAAGAGTACGATAATAAACACTACCACGCTTCTATCATCTGACTGATAATGACAATGGTGTTGTTAAGAATAGGAACGTTTTTGCCTGAAACTTTGTTCAGTTCTTTACACCTACTTTCATGTGAAACTTTCCTAATGTTTTTGTGGTATGAATCTACTTTCATGTGAAACCTTGATATATCACAGAAGCATATGGATTAAATCCTGTGCGTATTTTCACGTGAAACTATACAGATCCACCTCCTATACAAAACGCAGCGCAAGACTCTCAGTCATAGTATTCCAACACCACTACTGCATCTTTTGCTGCCTAATGCATTCTACTCAACAAAGTATTTCTTCTTAATTTTGCGAGATTCCTGTTCGTTGGTGTCGTGTTCTTTCTCTTTGGAATGAGTGTATAGGGCTATCAGTGCATCGTCAGAGAGTTTGTTGAGTTCCTGTGCTCTTTGTAGTAAGTGTTCTTTTGTGTTGTGTTGTGGATTATCTAACACCTCCTCAAACAAGGCTGCCAGTAAGTACCCAATCCGCGGAGAAGGGGAGAGCGACAGTGTTTTCATAATATCATTACCATTAACATCCAGCATTCCAACAGTAATAGGATCTTTCTGCACTTTTTCAACCATAAACTGGAAATGTCGCAGTCTGTATGGTTCTGGCTTTGGCACTCCAGAACCCATGCGGTCGCATATGCGCAATTTTACTAAGTCATCCATTTTTTCTTTGCCAACCTTTGAGACGAGTCTGCGGACTGATTTCTCGGTCACTTCATCAATATCGTAATAAAACATATGGTGCCGTACCAACAACGCAATATGCTCACACTCTTTACGACTCCATCGAAACCTTTCGCAGATGGCGTACGCTACTTTTGCGCTCATAATATCGTGTCCGTGAAATGTTGCGTTTGTACCGTCTCCTTTTTTGGTCTGTGGCTTTGCAACGTCGTGCAGGAGTGCTGCAACTTTCACTGCAAAAGGGTAATTGTTTTCATCTGCCCACTTCAATGAAAAGAGATTGTGTTCGTACACATCGTAGATGTGATGCTTGTTTTGCGATACACCAATACCTTTTGCTACTTCGGGCAAAATAATGTCCAAAAGAGACAATATCCTCATCGCCTCAATGCCTTTATGCGAGTACTGTCCTTCAAATAATCGGCTTATCTCTGCACCAATTCTCTCATACGCTATCTTGCGTAGCAGAGAAGCATTGCTGCGTATTGCCTGTTGGGTTGTGTGCTCAATAGTAAAATCAAGAGAGGCGATAAATCGCACTGCTCGCAGTATGCGTAATGCATCTTCTGAAAATCGTGCATTCGGATCGCCAACAGCACGAATCGTCTGAGAACGTATATCGCGAACTCCATCAAAAGGATCCACAAAAGAACCGTCCAAACGCATTGCAATTGCGTTCATTGTAAAATCTCTTCTTGCAAGATCTTTTTCTAATGAGTCGGTAAAAACCACATTATCGGGATGGCGATTATCAGAGTATTTTTCTTCGGTGCGAAACGATGTAACCTCAATAATATGGGCTGTATCACCAGACTCTGAATCAATTTTCACGCCAACAGTACCAAACTCGTTTTCGTAAAAGCTATTTGGAAACACTGCCTGTATCTGGTGAGGTTTTGCGCTTGTTGCTACATCCCAATCTTTTGGCTCAATGCCCATTACAATATCCCGAACACTGCCACCCACAATATACGACTCAAATCCTGAAGACATAAGACGCTCTACTGTGTTTTTCACGAAAACAGGAATACCATTGTGGTTATTCATATTCTTTCACTATAAGAGAAAAGGGTACTTATTTCAATAAACCGTATCCTATCATCAAAATGAAAAAGATGTACTCAAATAGACCTCATCTGCAATAAGATTTAAAACCAACTATTAACAAAGAACACTGTTAATCGTAGAAAAACTATTCAATTTTTGGGTACAACAAAATAACAAATCAATAGGCGTTTTTGCTATGAAAGGTAAGGAACGAAATAAAATGATGGTAATGATGGTGCCGTACAACTCTGCAGCTACTCAATCAACTACCGCTCCGTCGAGTGTCTGTACGAATAGAGGCATATTGCTAACACAACACGCTATACAAACAACTCTATCTATGCGGTCTGTTTTCGCTGTCTACTTCTTCTCTTTTGTGTACAACAAAAGAGCGAATCGCATAAGCGACCGAGAATATCTTCACTACACAATTAAAGAACAATACATGGGTCGATACCTGCAACTGTTCGTCATTCGAAGTAACACCCGAGGGGGAAAGAACTATAAATGAATAGATACATGCAACCAGTCGTCATTCGTAGCACTACTCGAGAAAAAAGAACTATGAATGGGTCGATACCTGCAACTGTTCGTCATTCGAAGTAACACCCGGGAAGAAAGAACAATGAAGAGAATGCCGAGTACAATGAACCGATTCTCCTTCTCATTACGTGAAGATATACCTCATTCCACTTCATACATATTATACCATAAAACAATACGTTAAACACTTGTATACCTGTGGATTACTGCCTATTATTGTACTGTGTATTTTGTTATACGGCTGTTCGTACATTCCAATTATGCCGTTATGAAAAGACAACGGATTAAAAGCGAGTGTGCGGGCGGAGTGCGTGGTATCAAGGGTAGAGGTGTAAAGGGTGTATGGATGTAGAAAGCGGAGCGTGAGGCTTGAGGTGTAATGCGTGGCGTGTGAGATGTGAAAGGTGTATAGGGTATAGGTGTGAGGTAAAAAGTGATATGTGGTGTGGGCAGATGCAATAATGAATGTGAAAGAGGGGTTTGTGAATCCCTCTTGAAATGCGACACTATGATGTTTCTTCAAAACAAAGAACTATGAGTGCGACATAGTATGTATGGCATAAAGGCACAATTTCTGCTTTTGGGTGTTGCACTTCAAAAAACGCACAATTGCGATTACTTCAATACTGAAGAGGGAGGGAGAGATGGAAGATGCAAAAACAATATAGATGGGAAGGAGATAGGGTTGAAAGGGAGGGACTGCAACACTTTATTTTTTGAAAAAAATATGACATAATGAGCAGTGTAAGAATGCTGCCCCTGTGGTGAAATGGATATCACGCAGCGCTTCGGACGCTGTATTGCGGGTTCGAATCCTGCCGGGGGTACTTATATAAATGAACGACACTGTACCATACCTCTATAGTCGTGCCTGCAAACAGGTTCGGGTACAGAGATGTAATACCCTCGCTTCGCTCATAGTCGCCTGCCCACAAACAAATTCAGTTGCGGAGATTTACCTACGAACAGAGGGCTGCGAGAAGAGTGAAGGGGGCTTCCTATAAACAGATTCAGGAGTAGAAAACTGCAATGCTATCGTCTCTCCGCTTATAAATTATGGCAAAATATCACTGTGGTATAGTAGTAATGATATGATGTGAATGAGCGAAAGGAGAGGGTGGCATAAATATCACCATACTATAACAGCAATGACATAACACGCTTATGAAATACCTATCCTCATTTTTTCTTGCACTTGGAGTGTTTTCATTGGTTCTCTCTGGTGCTGCAACAACACTTACAGAAACGGCTTCGGGGCAAGAGGGAATTGTAAAATGCGGAACAAAAAAAGTAGATGAAGATGGTAACCCAGTATGGCTTAGATGCTTAGATGAAGATGGAAATAGCATAAAAAGTGATAATTGTGATGCAGAAAACTATGTTTGTGCGGGGGGTAAAAAAAGTGGCAGTGGTGACGATACTACTTGCATACAACGTGTACAAGCAGAAAACCCTACGTGCGGATTCAGAGAGCTCGGTAGCCTGATTCTTGATATAACACAGAAAATCATTTATCAATTCACCCCTTTGCTCGTTATCGCTATGATTACTCTTGGCGGATTCACTATACTCATAGCAAGAGAGGATCCTGGTATGTATCAAAGAGGGATTCAGTTCATAAAATACGCGCTCATAGGGTATGTTATTGTTCTACTATCGTTCCTTATTGTAGAAGTATTCCTCTTCGAGATTATGGGGGTAAATGGCACGTATGGCATTAGGGGATGGGGTGACATAACAAGTATTTTCGGTGGCTCGTCTACGTAACAACCCACTCCATAAAACAAAAACACACACCCTTATTGTATAATACGACAATATATGCAACAGTGTGCTTTGAAGCCCCGTTAGCTCAACTGGCAGAGCAGTTGCCTCTTAAGCAAACGGTTGCAGGTTCGAGTCCTGCACGGGGCACCAACCAAAATTTGACGTTCGGGAATTTTGATAGAATTATATAACTCCGCTGAAGAGATAAAAGTTTGAATTTTTATCCATACTATGTTATAAAGAAAACAATACGATTGTAGTGTTTCTTTTCTCAATCTGTATATCAATTTCAATGCCTAAATCTACGGACAAACAAAAAATAATCATAAAGTATCAGCTCCACAAGGAAGATACAGGATCAGCAGAAATACAGATAGCGATACTCACAGACCAAATCAAACAATTGGTAAAACACCTCAAGCAGCATACAAAAGATAACCACTCTCGCCGAGGTCTTTTAAAGATGGTTTCAAAACGCAAAAAACTGCTTGATTATTTACAGCACGAAAGCGTCCATAGGTACGAAACACTCATAGAAAAACTCAAAATAAAAAAATAGTATATCTTCTCTTTTCGTTCTTTTTTACTCAATAAACACTGTACCGCACTATGCCCGTTATCAAACACCCCGCGCAACGAGTAGCAGTCCTCATAGACATTCAAAATCTGTACCATTCTGCAAAAAATCTGTATGGAAAACGGGTGAATTTCAAAGAAGTGCTCAGGGTTGCAATAGAGCAAAGACAATTAGTCCGCTCTTTTGCGTATGTTGTGTACACAGAAACAGAAGAAGAGCAGAGTTTCTTCCACGCTCTTGAAAAACTGGGAATTGAAATTCGCGTAAAGGATTTACAGGTCTTTTATGGAGGAATGAAAAAGGCAGATTGGGACGTTGGTATTGCCATAGACGGTGTACGGCTCGCCAATTCGGTTGATGTCATTATTCTTATGAGTGGTGACGGTGACTTCATCCCTTTGGTAGAGTACTTGAAAAATGTTGGTACGCAAATTGAGGTTGTTGCGTTTGGGAAAAGCGCCTCAAGCAAGCTCCAAGAGGCATCGGACGACTTCTTGGACCTTTCCAATGACCCTGAACAATACTTGCTGAACATTAAGAAACCAGCAAACGACAATTCAGCAGAACGATCTTCTGGATCACAAAAACAGAAGCAAGAATCGCGCCCTCAAAAGCAATCACGAGCAAAATAACGACCATAATGACGCACCAACCGAAAAAATACACTGTATCGCTTCCAAACAATAAAGATATTATTCTCACATTCTTACCTTGGGCAGAACAAGCCGATGTATCAATTATCGCAAAGGCAGGGGAGACTACTGTACTCACAACTGTTGTTATGAGCAGGAGGGAAAACGATCCTGGCTACTTCCCGCTCACCGTTGAATATCGAGAAAACTACTACGCAGCAGGAAAAATAGGTGGTGGGCGATTTCGCAAACGGGAAGGCAGACCATCAGATGACTCAATCCTGAAGGCACGGCTCATAGATCGCGCGTTGCGACCCTTGTTTGACCACCATATGCGTCGCGAGATACAGATTGTAAACAGTGTTTTGTCGTACGATCCAGACAACTGCCCTGAAACTATAGCTCTTGTTGCATCTGCTACTGCGTTGGCAGCCTCAGACATTCCATTCAACGCACCCCTTGCTGCAGTTCGTGTTGCAAAAAAAGGAACAGAGACTATTCTGAACCCTTCAGAAACAGAACAAAATGAAAGCTCTGTTGTTGTAACAATGGCAGGAGCGCGCGACACAATCAATATGCTTGAAATTGGAGCAAACGAAGCACAGGAGGACGAGATACAAGAACTCATCGCTTTTGGATTCCAATCCATCAACGCTATCATTGATACGCAGGAACAAATTTGCAAAGACATAGGACAAAAAAAAGCATCTGTTGCACTCAAAAAAGCGCCTCGCGACGTGCAAGAACAGGTCCGTGCTCTTGCGTTTGAAAAACTCAAAAAAACACTTTTCACAAAAGATAGAAAGGACTACGACCAAGCAATAGAAGACACCACCCAAGTAGTACAAGACGCCCTCACAGAACAATACGGAGAATCAAGCCCTGAAAACATAGAATTGGGATGCGCGTTTATTGATGACCTCACAGATGAAATCATTCACCACGCAGCACTCAACGAGGGTCGCAGGGTTGATGGACGAGCATTTGACGAGATTCGCCCGCTATCTGGAGAAATCAATCTGTTGCCAAGAACTCATGGGTCGGGTATTTTTATGCGCGGATTAACCCATATCCTCTCAACAGTAACGCTTGGCATACCAGGCAACGAAGAATTGCACGATGATATGACAGGGGAGTTTGAAAAGCGATTTATGCACCACTACAATTTCCCGCCCTACTCAGTAGGAGAAACAGGCCCATTCCGCGGTCCTGGGAGACGAGAAATAGGTCACGGAGCATTGGCAGAAAAAGCACTCAAGTCCCTCATACCTCCGAGCGAATCGTTTCCATACGTTATTCGAGCAGTTTCAGAGGTGCTCTCTTCAAATGGCTCTTCGTCTATGGGATCTGTGTGCGCCTCATCGCTTGCTCTCTTTCACGCAGGTGTGCCGCTCAAATCTCATATAGCAGGAATTGCAATGGGTCTCATTATGGGAGAAAACAACGAATACAAGGTGTTAACAGATATTCAAGGTCCTGAAGATCACCACGGCGATATGGACCTCAAGGTAGCTGGGACCCGCACAGGCATAACAGCAGCACAAATGGATATCAAGGTGAGTGGTATCTCATTAGACATTCTGATGAACGCGTTTGAACAAGCAAAGAAAGCACGCCTCCGTATTCTTGATGTTTTAGAACTCATCATACCGCAACCAAGCAAAGATCTTTCAAAGTACGTACCCCTCTTGGAAATAATCCGTGTAAATCCAGACCTTATCGGGCTTGTCATTGGTTCAGGTGGATCAACTATCAAAGAGATTCAAACAGAGACACAAACAGAGATCAATATCCAAGAAGATGGTACTATTTCTATTGGTGGAACAGACAAATCTTACGTTGAAAAGGCGATTCAATGGATACAAAACCTCACGCACGAAGTGAAGGCAGGGGATCAATACAACGCAAAAGTTATAAAGACAACGGACTTTGGAGCATTTATAGCGCTCACCAAGGAACAAGAAGCACTCGTCCATATATCAGAACTCGCAGATGGTTTTGTGAAAAATGTTACAGATGAAGTCAAGGTAGGGCAACGAATCCCTGTCCGCATTTTGAGTGTAGACCCAAATGGTAAAATCAGTGCAAGTGCAAAAAACATAGCAAAGGAACAAACAATACACGACTTTCTTACTACCTAAAATTTACACGAACCCTATACAGCGACCGTAAAACGTTTTGCTGGGCTAAACCGATTACCGCTAACCGCCAGAAAAACACGTTTTACAATCGCTGTGTTGTTTTTTCATAAATGAACGAGGTTCATTCAACAATGAGTTGTTACTTTTTTGCCATATATAAATTATAAATAATATAAAGAAAAGAGGGTTTATACTTTTTTGTGCATACAATACCACTACTGTATATGAGATTGTTTTTTATCAATGAACGAGGTTTAGTAAGCAACGGGTTGTTGCTGAATCTATGATTAGATGAATGTGGTGCAAAGAAGTATAAGCCCTGAACGATTGCTGTAATCAGTTTAGTTGAGGGGCTTATACTTCTTTGCGCATACGCATTATATATATAAGAACGATCGGACGGAAAATGAAGTATTGCTATTGTGGAAAACGCACCAACGGGCTATTCGTTATATAATAAGATAAAGTAGTGTGTTTTTTCTATGGATCAATCCACCCGATTACAGCAAGGCATTTTAAGGACGATGCAAGAAGACATCAAAATCGCCGAAGGAAAGGGGGATGATATTTTTGACACCATAAAAACACAGAGTATTATTCCAGAAAGACCGAAGCAGAAACAAGAGAAAGAAACCGTGATACAATCATCTTCTCTCGCAGTATCACAAAAACCAGCAGCGCCATCACAGAAAGCTCCCACAAAACCCCAACCACTCAAGCCCAAGCAAAAAACCACACCCCCTGTACCAC
>VXOY01000020.1:33737-54980 GCA_009839835.1 Candidatus Spechtbacteria bacterium SB0662_bin_43
CCCACAAAACCCCAACCACTCAAGCCCAAGCAAAAAACCACACCCCCTGTACCACCTACCCCCTCTCCACCTGCCCTACCCCAACCCCAGCAACAAGCAAATACATCTAAACCTCAACCAAAACCTCCCTCACCTCCACAACCCCCTGTATCTCAACAACAACCTATACCACCTCAGCAAGCTCCTGCTCCTCCTGTATCATCAGTTCCAGTACGTAGTACTCCACCAGTGGCGGCACGTAATGGAGAACCTGTGAGACAACCCAAACCGCAATCGCCAGACAAAACACAGAGCAGATTACCAAAGAAAAAGGAACAAAAACCCATACAAACAAAGATTCCCAAAGAACCAGAAACGTTTTCAGAGGATGAATTAGACAAACTGTTACCGCTCCAACTACAAACCCTCACACCAGAAAAAGAAAAATCGCTCGCACCAACAAAACCTCCTACACCACCAAGCATCACAGAAACCAACAGGACGAGGAGCCCCACAAAACCCCAACCACTCAAGCCCAAGCAAAAAACCACACCCCCTGTACCACCTACCCCCTCTCCACCTGCCCTACCCCAACCCCAGCAACAAGCAAATACATCTAAACCTCAACCAAAACCTCCCTCACCTCCACAACCCCCTGTATCTCAACAACAACCTATACCACCTCAGCAAGCTCCTGCTCCTCCTGTATCATCAGTTCCAGTACGTAGTACTCCACCAGTGGTGGCACGTAATGGAGAACCTGTGAGACAACCCAAACCGCAATCGCCAGACACACTGCACCGCCCACAAGCACCCCAACAAAACGAACAACGATCTATGCAACAACAACCCTCGCCATTGCAACAGGCAATGCAAAACAACAATAGAACACAAGCATCTCCACAACAGATGCCACCCCAACCCTCGCGCATTATGGACGATATTGCCCCTACAGCAGCACAACCCACGAACCCTACAGGCGCTCCTATGAACTTGCCTACAGGATCAGGGCCCAGCCTTCCTCAACCAAAACCTCCCTCACCTCCACAACCCCCTGTATCTCAACAACAACCTATACCACCTCAGCAAGCTCCTGCTCCTCCTGTATCATCAGTTCCAGCGCCATCGGCATCCAGTCAATCTGGGCCACCACTACCATCTTTCGCTGCCCCACAACCACAACAGGATACCCCTGAAGCGCTTCTTGGGTTGGACAACCCAGGGTCTACACCGCCGCCGAATGATACGAGCGCACAAGCCACAGGAGACGAGGAGAAGAGCAGTAAAAAAACATACGTTTTGTTGGCTGGAGTTATTCTCTTAATTGTTGGTGCATTTATTCTCGTGTACCTATTGTTCCTCAGTAACAACCCGAGTTCTCAATCTCCACCCCCACTACCAACTACACCAGCGACAACCACAGACACACCACAAACAGGAGACACAAACCAACCAGCCCCTGACCCAACAACTGAAGCACCAGAAGGAACAACACCATCTACAGACGAAAACCCAGAAGATACCACGCCAACAGACCCTGATGACGATGAAACAGCACTGCCAGAGCCACCAGACATCCCACCACCATCTGCAATCCCAACCTCAATACAGCCTCCTGCACCCTTGATTCAGATTCCAGATATGGTAACGCTTTCGTACTCTATAGAATCACCCACCTTCAACCAAATTCAGCAAGCGTTTGAATCTATCAAAGGACAAGATTTCCCACCCAACTCAATAACATACATTCCTATACGACTGAACCAACCGCACGAAAATGGCTCTCTTCAATTCCTCACGGCGGATCTCTTCATTCAAGCATTAGGAATTGATGTGCCAGAAGAATTCCTCCACAGCATAGAACCAACGTTTATGCTATACGCGTATGCCCCTGGCACAGAGGAATTAGAAGAATGCGACAAAGCAAACCTGCGAAGCGAAACCTGTCCAGGCGTCCGTTTAGGTCTTGTCTTTGAACAGCGTGCAAAACTGGGAGAAAACGCGGTATCGCTCCCAAACCTCATAACAAATTGGCTCGGCTCTGATATAACAACAATGGCTCCTCTTATCTTGGACGAGGCAATATTCCCCTCAACTATATCGTTTGAAAATGTTCAATACGAAGAAGTACCGCACTCTATCTCGTACATCAACCTCCCTCACCCTGCGACAACTCTCAACTTTGCGACCATCAAAAAATACCTTGTCATCGGTACCTCAAAAAACAGCACTATCACTATGTTGGACGCTATCTTAGAACAAGAAGAACGAACCAATGCAGCTGGAGCATAGATCACCCATCACTTCTTGAAAACCTGTAGCACCCATCTCATAAAACGTACGTTTACATTGTTTGCGTGTCTTGTTGGTGGGAACAAAGAATACCGCCATACAACATATTACACCACACCTGTCCACACTTTATCAACATTTGTGGCTTGACTATATATTTTCTCATTTTTTATACTATAAGTAGTTCTTTCTGAGACCCAATCTTGTTTGAGACGAGACACGCACTTTCCATTTCTTCTGTGCATCGTGGGAACAATCACCTGCAAACAAGATATAGTCTTTCAACAAAGCAGTGGTGACTTTGTCACTCACCATACACTTAACGCCTCGTATGGCGTGCTGAGCGCACTAAACTAAATACATTGGCGTATGTCAGCAGCCATATGAGTCGTTTCATAGTTCTTTCCTGTGTATGCGTTCGCATGGACCCTCAGAGCGCATACTCATTGTTCTTTATTTCCAAAGAAAGGTGTCTTGCAAAACACTTGTGCAGAAGCGTCGCTCATCAATAGGCGGCGCTTCTCTGTTTGTTTTTTACAGGCAACAGGGTGCGGTGTGGCACCACATTCAATAGATAACACATCCCTGTTTGCTGTTTATAACACTGCTATTGTTATAGTATTTTCTTTTGGTATGCTGTATAGTACCTACACAGATATATCTTGTAATTATCATACTATTATTGTTTCTCCACCATGACACCCAAACAAAAAGCAATAAAAAAAATGCTCGAAAAAGAGATTGAACGCACTGAAAAAGAGCTCTCCACCATAGCGCATAAAACACCAGGAGAACCAGGGGGTTGGACTAGCAATCACCCGCGGTTTAATGTTGACGGCCCTCTTGACTTAGAGAGTGAAACAGACGAAGTGGAAATTTACATCAACAACCTGCCAATAGAACAACGACTGGAAACCCGACTTGCAAACCTCAGGAAATCGTTGGAGCGGCTCAAACAAGGAACGTATGGCATATGCACACAATGCAATAAAAAAATAAATGTACGGAGATTAGAAATTCTACCAGAGACCGATGTGTGTTCTGGTTGCCACACCAAATAATATGTTCCTATGCCCGCAATCATACCCTCTGTTGCGCGAATTGGAATGACAATTGAACCAGTTACTATAGAAGTAGATGTGGTCCCAGGACTGCATTCTTTTCGTATTGTGGGCTTACCTGATAAATCTGTTGACGAGGCAAAGGAAAGAATATCATCTGCCCTGAAGAACAGTGGATTCAAGCCACCGCGCAGCTTTGCAAAACGAGTTACCGTAAATCTTGCTCCTGCAGACATCAAAAAAGAAGGAGGTGTGTACGATACTCCAATGGCGCTTGGGTTTCTTATTGATTCGCGCCAAATGCAACCTCGTATATCTGAAAACACCCTTGTTGTTGGAGAGTTGGGGCTTAATGGCGATGTGCGCCCTGTTCGAGGAACGTTGCTCTATGCGTTATGGGCTGCTTCCAATGGATTTTCATCAATCATCGTGCCACCTGAAAACGCGAACGAGGCATCCCTTGCGCACACCATAACCGTACTCAAGGCGCGCAATCTATCCGACATTGTCGCGTTCTTTGAGCAGAGAAAGGATCTTGAAAAGGTACCACAAGCCCAATACACAGCTCAACAACGGGCGCAACACAGCCTTGACGACGACTTTGCCATCATTCAAGGACAGGATCACGCAAAACAAGCAATAGAAATCGCAGCAGCAGGCGGACATCATATTCTGCTCCAAGGACCTCCAGGGGCAGGAAAAACTCTGCTCGCAAAAGCAACGCGCACTATCCTACCTCGTCTCTCGCACGAAGAGGCAATAGAAATAACAAAAATACAAAGCATTACAGGAGCCTTATCGCACGACTCGTTGACGCAGACCCGCCCGTTCCGCGCCCCGCACCACACAGCAAGCGAATCAGCACTATTGGGCGGCAGGGGATTATTGCCTGGCGAGATTAGTCGCGCACATAGAGGCGTTCTTTTCTTGGATGAGTTCCCTGAATTTCACCGCAATGTATTGGAGGCGCTCCGCCAACCATTAGAACAGGGGAGTATATCAATATCTCGCGCCCAGGGAAACGTTACCTATCCTGCGCGATTTCTAATGGTAGCATCTGCCAATCCCTGTCCTTGCGGGTATTTTGGCGACCCTGAAAAACAGTGCTCGTGCACAAGCACTGCCCTTGTAAAATATCGGCGCAAGCTATCTGGACCTCTTGCGGATAGAATAGACATTCACATTCGTATGGAACGACAACCCTTTCGCACTCTTGCAAAGCAAGAGGTATCAGAATCATCTACCCCCATACAAGAACGGGTACAAAAAGCGCGTAACATACAGCTCGTTCGGTTTCAAAAAGAGCCTATTTACACCAACGCTGAAATGGGAGTTGCGCTCATAAAAAAACACTGTAGCATTGACGCTTCAACTGAACAGTTCTTGGAGAAGATTATGAAACAATACCACCTCTCAGGCAGGGCGTATCACACTATATTAAAAGTGTCTCGCACAATAGCAGATTTGTCGGGCAACGCAACGATTCAACTCAATGATGTCGCATTAGCTACCCAGTACGCACAACGAGAGTACGATATGTAATAACCAGTAACTACTTATCGCACTGGATTCGTTGCTCCGCGTACCTCAAAATGAACATGACATCCTGTAGAGCGTCCTGTTGTACCCATATACCCAATCATCTCACCTTGCCGCACTGTTTGACCAGGCACAACAAGAGATTTTGATAAGTGAGCGTAGAGCGTCTGTATGCCATCACTGTGGTGTAACATAATGTACCTACCGTACCCTCCATTATATCCACTATTGACAACAATATCTACAACTCCGCTCAGAGATGCATAAATAGGACTACCGCACGAATTCGCAATATCAATAGCATTGTGAAGATGTAATCCTTGACTCAACACACCATCTGCAGGACGGAGAAAATAAGAGTGTTTCGATGCGGTTGCAGCGTAATTTTGTTTTACTACTTGCCCTTGTTCGCGTGTCGCACCAGGAATAATAATCCGCTGTCCAGAGAAAATAAGCTCTGCGTTCCCAATGTCGTTTGCACGAAGAATGTCTTGAATATCAACGTCGTAATATGCCGCAATATCACTCAGGGTCTCATTGTAGTCAATTGTGTGTAGCACCCCATTCACGGGCAACACTGTTATCACGCTCCCAACAGATAGTGTGTCGGAAAGATTTATATCGTTTGCCCATACCAGTGTTTGGATACCAACACCATACTGCTCTGCGATGCTACTAAGTGTATCACCATTGGATACAACATGCCCAATAAGATCATTGCTATTTTGTTGTTCGTCTATCCCCAACGCATTATACCCGACAATTGTGTTAGATTGGAGTACAGGAGGATCTTGTAAGACTGCAGTAGCATCTCCATATTCCACCTGCTGCAACTGTGCGCTGGCAAAGACATTATTGTGTGCTACCCCTTGCTGCTCGTAGTACACACCCTCTCTCTCTTCTTGATCTTGCGCCCCGCCAACTGACGAAGGATGACCCAAGAATAAAGATAACGAAAACAACAGCACTGCACTTGCTGTTGCCATTACTCGCATATCAAACAAAAGAGATACTGCGTGATACGTACGAGAAGGTGAAAAACCCTCTATGGGTCTTCCTAAAAAGAATAAACTATTACTCCTCTTGCTTGCTTTTTTATACGAAGACAAGAGAGAAAATTGTGGCTTTGTATGAATAAGACGCTTCTATGTGTTAGGCAAACGTACTCAATGGCCCTTAACACAAAATCCTATAATATACCTGATACCTGCTCTATCTTTTCAGTATTTTATTGTGCTATACATACTATCAATAAAACAAAGTCGGTCAATATCTGTGTTTTCCACAGAACTACACACCACATAGTATAGATTATGTCGTCATTATATGCAAACACGCTCTCCCTTTTAGAAAAATACGCGCTACACCCGCAAAAATCTCTGGGACAGCACTTTCTCATTGATTCATCTGTAGTCACTCACCTTACTCGCTCAGCCTACCTCCGATCAACACACACTGTTATTGAAGTAGGTGCTGGATTAGGAACCCTTACAAAAATACTCGCGCAAAACGCACAGCGAGTTATTGCGGTTGAAAAATCGCAACAATTCATTCCAGTACTCGCCACAGAGCTTGCGGCGTTTCCAAATGTAGAGATAGTGAAAGGAGACATACTCACCTTCAAGCCCGAACAGTACAATCTGTCGTCGTACGCGCTTGTTGGTGCTCCGCCGTACTACCTTACTGCTCGTCTCTTTCGTACCTTTCTCCAACGCACAAAAGTGCCTCCGTCATCCATAACACTCCTTATTCAAAAAGAGGTGGCAGAAAAAATAGTTCAAAAGCCCCCTCATTACTCATTGTTCAGCGTTTCTGTACAACTCTATGGTACTCCTGTGCTGTGCGGCTCTGTTCCGCCTTCCTCGTTTTTACCACAACCCTCTGTTGTCTCAGAAATTATCACGCTCACCAACATAACAAAACCTGCCATCAACGAAGATTTTTTCTTTTCCATTATTCGTGCGGGGTTTTCAAGCCCACGCAAACAACTCGCAACATCGCTCGCGCGCTCATTGAACACCAAAAAATCTGTGGCACAAAACCTTC
Organism: Candidatus Spechtbacteria bacterium SB0662_bin_43; assembly: GCA_009839835.1. Classification (GTDB taxonomy): domain Bacteria; phylum Patescibacteriota; class Minisyncoccia; order Spechtbacterales; family 2-12-FULL-38-22; genus VXOY01. Next base: position 40,655 of record VXOY01000020.1, read on the forward strand.
TTCTCGAATGCAACATTGACCCAACCCGAAGACCCCAAACCCTTACTATCCAAGAATGGATAGCACTCACGCGAGCATTGTCGCATAACACCTCTCTATAATCCCGCTCCTTTGATAGCGACCGTAAAACGTGTTTTTCTGGCGATTGCTGTAATCGGTTTATTCCAAAAAACACGTTTTCGGTCACTGTTGCATTTATGGGTAAGATAGGCACAAAGACATATAACGTGTTTTGATGCAATGCCATAAGTGTGAATAACTATACCACAAAAAAGAGTGTAAGAAATGGTATTATAGAAAACAATGAAGGGTATACAATGCCCAAAGATAGTTCTACGCAAACCTTCTTTTCGCAGGGGTGTTTTTATCGTGCTTTTATCCTGTATTCCGCTTACGCTCTTTGCTGTACCTGTTCCTGCGGAAGCAATCTTTGGCGTTGACGTGGGAGGTCTGTTTCGAGACGCATTGATATGGGCTGGCGCTGCTATCTTTGGTTTGGTGTTTTGGATATTCAACTGGATAGGAATCTTGGTTCTTACCATTGCATCCTTAGTGTTGCAAGCAATGATGTCGTTCGTCTTGGAAGCAGGCTACACCCCCTACACTGATTTGAGTGTTTTGGTTGGGTGGCGAGTAGTACGAGACATTGCGCACATGGTTCTTATCTTCGCACTCCTTGCTATTGGTATATCTACCATACTCGGCATTAGACTCAACGACAACGATGACAGCGTAGGAAAACAATTAATCACCTTTGTTGCTATCGCTATCGTCATACACTTCACCCCCCTTATCACAGGAGTCATCATTGATATTTCAAACATATTTACCAAGATATTTTTCGACCAAGCACAAAGCGCTGTGGGTGGCTTTAGCGACCATCATCCGTTTGCATCGTCGTGGAACGACTTTATAAAACTTGGCAGTGCAGAAGACGCTGCTGCTTACTCTCTTGGGCTTATTGTCTCTGTTTTCTATAGCCTTGGTGCAGCGATCATCCTATTCGCTACCTCATTCTTGCTCATTGCACGAGTCATAGCCATTCAACTACTCGTTATCTTCTCGCCTCTTGCGTTTGTTGCCCAACTGATACCAAAAGGAAAAAAAATGTTTGATACATGGCTCCAGCAATTTTTACAGTGGTGCTTTCTCCCTGTTGGTCTTGGTCTCTTCCTCTGGCTATCTGCAGTCATACTCGCGAATGGAATGACCGCTTGTACTGACCCGACCGCATACAACCAACAATTTCAAGCATTAGGAGGGGAAAATACGATAGGAGTAGGACACCAATCAACAGTAAACTTAGGAATAAGCAACTCAAACACTACAGCACAAACCGCAGTAAACTCGATTGTTGGTGGCGAAAACCTTTGTAAGGCAACAGTATCCATAATGGCGCTCGCAACTATTGTTGCAGGTCTCTTTGTGAGTGCAACCACGAGTGCTAAAGGAGCAAGTATTATTACCAGACAAGCAAAAAGTGCATTCCTTAGTGGTAGCAAGCTTATTGCACGAGGAGGTATTCGGAGCGCAGGATTTGTTACAAAAGGCGTGGCAGATGTTGGAGGTCGTGGAATGGACGCATCTGGCAGAAAAATTGCGCGATTTAGCGCAAAAGGATTGGATAGCCAATTCGGTAAAGGTAAAGATGACAGACGCTTGAAACGCGTAGGTGGCAGACTCCTACGAGGAGCTGGTGAACTTGGTATCGCTGGTGGATACGCTATGAAAAAAACAGGAGACGTGACACAAGGTATTGGCGCAGGATTAGATTACGCTTCAAAAGCCGCAGAGCAAGGCATCAAAGATCCATCGTCCTTGAAAGACCTTCCCGCAACAGCAGCACAAGACTACATTCAAAGCAGGGCAAAAGGTGGTATAGGAGAGGCAAAGATTCGTGAGGGTTCTCGGGTGCTACGACGATTAGGAGTACACGATACGGCAGACAACATCCAAAGAAACCTTGATAAAATAGGTGACCTCTCGGAGGTTCGTGAAAAAATGAAAGATCTGCCTGACCAAGCGTTAGAAGACACCCTTGCAAACCCAGACATCTGGAACACAGAAGGAGGAAAGAAAAGAGGTATGGTAGCATTTGAAATGCTCTCACAAAAACCAAAGGGGCGGGAAAAAATACAAAACCTCGTCAGAGACGGAAAAGTAGATCTTGATAAAATTTCAAAGGCAACAGAAAAATACAAACCAGAACTCAAGTATGGAAGAAACAATATAGACGCGCACGTAGCACTTGCTGCCCTTTCTGGCAACACAAGCAATCTCTCGGATTCTGATAAACGCGAAGCAAAAACTCTAAAAGGCAAGTGGAACAGAGAATCATCCCGGGAAATTAGGAACATACAAAGAGAATACGAAGACGCGAAATTAGACAGTGCTGCCCTCACAACAATAGCGACAAACTCAGGAGAACAAATAGAACAACGAATGGCAGCACTATCCCTTCTGTCAGACAAAGAAATTCAAGACGGTGTAAGCATAGAAACGCAGGTACACCTTGCGCAACAGGCAAAGAATAGCAACGTGGAAGTTGGACGAGGACAAGACCGCTATAATCTCTCTGATAGGCTCAACGCAAATCTCCAAACTGCCCGAACAAACGACCCATCCTCCCTCAACGCTATCAACCTAACCCAAACGGGCATAGAGGCTATAGAAGAAGGGGCAAAGAACTACAACGACCATCTCATCAGAAAATCAAAGATACCTCTTCAAAGCCTCTCCCTTGAAGAACTGAAACATAGAGCAGGCACTGCTGAAAGAGAACAAGACCAAATGAACGCACTGACAACAATAGCAGAGGTTCACGGCTATGAAACATTCCAGAATACCGTACAAGAGCTTCAAAACAAAGACGCGTTGCGTTTTGAGATAGACAAGGCGCAAAACCGCACAACAAAGTTTGCAGGAACAGGGAAGAATAACAGAGGTGGAATTGAAACAGGCGATCTCTTCAGAGCGTATAGCGGAGACGCGGATACAACCGCAAAGATACAAGAACACCTCCTCAAAGCAGGGTTAGAAAGAGCCAGAAGCCCACAAATGGCAACCAGCAAACTGGAACAAACACTCAGCCAAGGTACAGCGCACCAGCAACTTATCGCAGCAACAGAGCTCTTCAACCGAGGGCACTACGACGCAATCAACAACGCAGGTCTATCAGCAGACCGTATCCAGGCAATCGAAGATATGGCAGAAAACATAGACCTTACGAACGAAGGGAGAACACAGCAAGAAACAAAAAATAAACAGGCGTTCACACTCCAAGAAGTTGCTCAAGCACTATCAGACCAAACAATGCGCGAAAATGTAGTGGCTCGGAGCGAACAAGCATCTCATACATCTATCCAAAATCAATTCCTTCAAGGAGAAGGAAAAAACAAGACAATAGACATAGAGAAAGCAATACAAATACTCAACAATGAACGTACCGACAATAGAACCAAGAGGGGCATCGTTAGCTCTATTCTCGCAAGCAATGACGGAGAACGGGTATTCAGAGAAAAGATTATGTCTGGAGAAATTCGATCGCTCCCTATGGATAACGATCTCAATAAATACATACAAACAAATGAAGGTGTATCGGTGCAGAAAATTATAGAAGGTGTCGCAGACGAGGTTGGATACGACGACCAGAGGATTGTTTACGCAAAACATCCTAATATGAAGAATGCACCAAATAGAGAAAAGCAACGAGAACGAGATTTAACTGAAGTACACCGTGCGTCTGCAGATGAGCTCAGGCAAATAGAACGTGGACTAAAAGAGCATGGTGAATCTTTACGAAAACAACAATCCCAGTATGAAGAAATGGAAAGAGTAGAATTAGAGAAAATAAACAACCTTGAGACTCTGATACAAAACCAGCCACCAGGCTCCAACACGCAACACTTAGAACAACAACTGGATCAAGCACGCCAGAAAATTCAAGATTCAAAAACAGCACTGGAAAGAAAAACTGCAGGATACAAGGAAAAACACGAACGAGCAGAACAAAAGAGGAAGCAAACAGCGTATAACTACCGTAGAGTGGAAGACATAAGGAGAGGACGAAATAACGAGAGAGAAGAGACAGGGGGGGGGGATGATAATGATAGAGGATCAGGTGATTCAGACCCTACACCACCAGTCCCTCCTTCAGGCGGTGGGGACGATAAGCCACCTCCCGAAGTGTACAGACAACCAGCACAGCAACCCTATGCGGAAAATATACGAGACCGAGCAGTAAGACGACATAATAATAGAGCTCAGCGAGAGATCGTCACTGAGGAAACAGAGCGAGACGCACTACGAGCAGACACACAAAGAACGCAAGAAACTCCCCCTCAAACGCCTACTAGAGAGGGGCATCGAAGAGCCAACGAAAACCTCCAGACCAAACCACGCCAAAAAGGCATACGTACAGCACGCAAGCAAGCGAATGAAAGACGCGGAGAGTGGGAAAGAGCTGCCAGAGAGCACGACAGAAGAGAAGCCCAACAAGAGCAGGAAGGGCCACTAAGAGAACGGTGGCAACAAGCACAAGAGCAGCTACAACGGGAAGAAAGAGAAAGAGACGAAAAAGAGTACAAAGAGTGGGCAGAAAATGAGGTGCTAAACCAAGAGATAGCAGAAGAAGAACAGTGGGAACGAGAAGAAAAAAGGCAAGAGTTGGAAAGAAAAGAGCAGGAAAGGAAAAAAGATTTGAAAGAATATACAGAAAGGTTAGACAGAGAAAAGGAAGAGCGAGAAAGAGAATTGGAAAGAAGAGAACGTGAATTCAGGGAACAGGGAAGGGAAGAAGCCAGGAGAGAGGCACAAAAACTTACGAACCAAAACCGAGAAGAACAAGAAGAAAGACAACGTCAAGAAGAAGAGGAAAGAAGAGATGCAGTAGAACGATCACAACCCCAACGAAAATCTGATAGCGACACAGAACGATCAAGAAAGAGGCAGGATGCGCGAAGAAGAAAGCAATCCCCAAACAGGAACCAAGACGATGATGCGAATGGGACACAGCAACCACGAAGCAGAAGGTCTGATAGAAGGAGAAGGCGAAGAGAAAGAGACCTCCAAAACCAACAAGAAGCACAGGAAAACAATGGATTAGAACCATACGAAGATATGGCTCAAGACTTCATGCAAGACGAATGGGACGACAATTAACCAACCACCATGCTATCCTTTGACACAATCCTACTCAACATAGCAAATGCACAGGTAGATGGCGATCTCGCTCAATACATTGACGCTCTGCCAAATAACAAAACGATTGATGAAATCGCAGAAGAAGAGCGAATAAATACAGAAACGTTGCGTTATTTTGTAAAATGCGTGTTGCTTGGAGTTTTACCGTTCCACTTCTTTGTCCAAGAATTGGTGGACGAATTAGACATCGTAGAAGAAGATGCAATAAGTGTCGCAAAATCTGTCCGCAAAAAAATACTCGCTCCTTTCGTACGCCAAATAGTAGAGATGCAGGACGAGGCAGAAAAACGATTCTTGGAGACACAGGATGACGACTATAGGGAACACTACCTCAAACAACAGAAAGAATCGCAGGACAACAATCTTGAAGAACAGCACAACGACATAGATCAGGAGTAATACCAGACTCAAAACACTATGGCAGACTACGAAGTACCACAATTCATAGGGCGAGAGAACAAGCTGCTGGGACCCCTCACCGTACGGCAAACATTAATCGTTGCTGGCTTTGTCATTGTCCTTATTACGTTGTATTTTGGGGTGGGACAGAGCAATATGACGCTCTTTATCCTTATTGCCCTCTTTCTGGGAGTTGTGTGCGGAGCCATTGTGTTCCTACCCTACAATGGAAGACCTATCTCGGTATTTCTCTTCTCTCTCTTGGGTTCAGTGTTTGCGCCAACCACATACAAATGGAGGAGGACACAAAAGGATACAATGGGAAAAGCACAGGTCGCAACCCAAAAACCAGACCTTCATCTCACGAAATACAATGTGCAGAAATTAGCGCAATTTTTAGACACGCCAGACCAACTATAACGCCAGTATGTTCACAGGAACGTCACAAACATTTATCGCTATACGCTCCATACAAAACGGGGTGGTAGAACTCAAAGGAACAGGAGGTAAACGATCTGTGCTCCACGTCTCAAGCCTGAACTTTGCGCTCAAGTCAAACGAAGAGCAAAACGCCATTATTTTTGAGTATCAAAACTTCCTCAACTCGTTGGACTTCTCTCTCCAAATAGCCATCACATCTCGACTCGCCAACATAGAGGCTTATCTGGAATCGCTCCAAAAGGCGTTTTACCTTCAACAAAACGAACTGCTCAAGATACAAACAAAAGAGTATATCAATTTTATCAACTCGTTCACCATACAAAACGAGATTATCACAACCGACTTTTTTGTCGTTGTTCCTCTCATCGTCCCTAAAAAAGGTAAGAAGGCAAAGGATTATCACTCGCATTACTCCTACAGTGCTATGATGCAACGAGTCAACTTTGTTCGGTCGGGGCTCCACCGATTAGGGCTGCGAGTAAAACTACTGAACACCGAAAGCCTGATAGCGCTCTACTGGAGTTGCTACAATAACAAAGATATGAAGAAACAATCACTTCTTCGTTCTATTTTTGAAGAATAGTATGGCACAGCAAAAGAAACAAAAAAAGGATATTTCCCTCCATACACGTGCAGAAAGAGCCCTGAAAGATGTTCTGGCACCCCAATCGATAACAGTAACATCCAATCATATCAAGTTGTCGGATAATGTGTATGCCCGAACTCTGTTTGTGCTCCACTACCCGCGGTACATTTCCCAGGGCTGGCTTACCCCGCTCATCAATATGGGGAAAGTGATTGACATCTCTATATCAATAGACGCAATACCTACAGAAAAAATCCTCAAAAAACTCCAGAAGCAACTGGTAGGGGTTGAGGTAGAGATGATGGAACGAAGAGAAAAAGGGCTCATTCGCGACCCTGTGCTTGATGCAGCATACACCAACATAGAAAAACTGAGAGACCAGCTCCAAACAGTACAAGAAAGAATGTTTGAGATGGGTATCTACATCACGTTATACGCAAAAACCATAGAAGAGTTAGACAATTTAGAAAACGAGGTGCGGAGCGACCTGGAGAGCCGCCTCATATATCCAAAGAACGCACTCATGCAACAAAAACAAGGGTTTAACTCTGTCATCCCTATTGGAAAAGATAGCCTGAATGTAAAAACACCGTTCCACACATCGCCCCTTTCTTCTGTGTTCCCCTTTGTGTCGTTTGACTTGTCGGGCGAGAGCGGCATTCTCTATGGGGTTAATCGCCACAACGCCAGCTTGGTGCTCTTTGATCGCTTCTCGTTAGAAAATGCAAACACCGTCACCATAGGAAAAAGTGGAAGTGGGAAAAGCTACGCTATCAAGTTAGAAATACTCCGATCGTTGATGATGGGTAGCGATGTTATCGTCATTGACCCTGAAAACGAGTACCAGTACTTAGCAGAGGCAACAGGAGGGTCGTTCTTCCGTGTCTCCCTGACAAGTAGCGACATCATCAACCCATTTGATTTGCCTGAACCGACCGCTGATGAGACACCCGCAAACATCCTGCGCTCGAACATCATTAGCCTCCTCTCTCTCTTCAAGGTTATGCTCGGTGGCGAGGTCTCTCACGCCCAAGAGTCTCTTCTTAACGAAGCAATCAATCAAGCATACGCTTCGTACGACATAACCCCGAACCGAACTACATTTCAAGGTGCAACCATCCCAACAATCTCAGACCTTGCCTCTATCTTAGAAAGTATGAGTGGTGGGGAGGAGATAGCACAACAGCTCGGGCAATACGTATCTGGCATCTACTCAGGGCTTCTCAACGGGCAATCAAACATTACCCTCAAAGGAAAACTCATTGTGTTCAACATCCGCGATATGGAAGATGTGCTTCGCCCCGTTGCAATGCACCTTATTGTCAATCATATATGGAAAAGTATCCGCTCCCAACTCAAAAAACGGATATTGGTCATAGACGAGGCGTGGTGGCTCCTCCAGTACCCTGAAAGCGCCTCGTTCCTGTTTGGTATCGTGAAACGAGCACGAAAATACTATTTGGGAGTAACCACCATCACACAAGATGTGTCTGATTTTATGAACTCTGACCACGGACAAGCGATTATCACCAACTCGTCTATATGGCTCCTTATGAAACAGTCGCCTGCAACCATTGACTCGCTCCAAAAAGTATTCAACCTCACCAACGAAGAAAAGTATATGCTCCTTGAATCAAGCGTTGGAGAAGGGTTATTTTTTGCAGGCACAAAACACGTTGCGCTCAAGGTTATTGCCTCGTACGTTGAGGATCAAATCATCACAACAGACCCTGAACAGCGAATGAGAATCCAACAAGCAAAAAACGAGTTTGGTCCCTCGCAAGAGATAGAGATAGACCCACAAAACAATGGCTGAAACAAACAACAATTCAGGGTTGGATCTTCAAAGCGTACTCACACCTGAGGGCGTACTGATGTTGTTTTGGGCTATGATGCTGGATATTGCGGGCTTCTTGGACCTCATCCCTGTTGTTGGGTGGATACTCACCTTCATAGTAAGTATTGTTGGTTTCTTTACCATTGGTGTGTGGTCGTGGTTTCGCACACGAGGAGGCGCAAAAGGAAAGATGAAGAAGTGGCTCACAAGAACGCTCACCGTAACTGCCATAGAAATGCTCCCATTTGGTAGCTTTGTGCCTGGGTGGACTATATTGGTTATCGTAACGCTCGCAACACAGAATATGGATTTTCCTGGAACAAAAACAAAAAAGATTGGAAGATTAGCAACAAAACAGCCACTGCACTAAAATATCAAAATAATGCCACACCAATCACAACCTTTTTTCTGCAACACTAACCGCCTTATAACAAGGATGTTTTTATTTTTGTGCGTTGCACTGTGTGTTTTTGGAGTGTGGGGAGGAGAGACAGAAGGGGCTGATGTGACTGAAGATCCTTTAACACAATTACAAGAACAAGAGCGACGAGCTGCAATCACCACACTCAACAACCATGAATGCGACCCTGTGGGTGGACAACCGTGTACAGACAAGTGTTTGGTATCAAAAGCACCTGGTAGTACAGGAGTGGTAACGTGTTTCCCTATACGGGGAATACATGAAGACTGGAAACTTTTAACATATTCGACACAATGTGCGCTTGATTTTTATCCTAAAAAAGATTCGCAACCTGGGTGGTGCAACGAAACAGAGGATGGCGCATACACTCAACCCGTTTACTCGATGTGGGATGGCGACCTAGTTCATGCTTATCATACAAGTAGTACATGTGGAAAAAATGTACGCATAAAACACAAGCCAGAACAGAGCGGATTAAATAGGGTAGTATATACAGATTATTGCCATCTTGAAACGATGAACGTAAAAGATGCAGACAACGATGAAGATGGGATACAGGTTAAGGCAGGACAATATCTTGGTATTAGTGGAGCAAGTGGAGATAAGAAAAGAGTTAATGGGAATGATTATTGGAAAGACCGAAGCAATATACTTTGCCCCAATGGAACAGTAGTAACATCTCCAAATAAATGTCCTTGTGAGAATACAAATCCAGAAGAATGTTCTCCGGCACCAAGAGTTCAGTGCACAGGATCTCATCTCCATTTTAGAATTCATTATGAAATACCCAGAGGCAAAGAACACAGAGATGTATCTATTCCAGAAACCTCCCTTATACAATGGCCTATTTTTGGATGGTATTTCGAAAATCAAAATTATTTATACAGGCATGGTCATCAAGACACTACATATTTTATAGGAGAACCCAATCCACGGTGTAAAAATAATCCAATAACTAGAAAGGAAATCTATACACCTCCTGGTTTTGACACGAAAGCGGGTCCTCAAATAACGTACTGTTCTGATGGAACAATAGTAACGCCACCAGATACATGCCCACCAGGAACAACAATAAGACAACCGCCACCCTTCACACCACCTCCGCGCGATATAAATGAACTCATAGAAGACAAACGGTACGAGACAGACGCCATTGGAGTAGGAAAACACATTGTAGAAAAAGAAGCGCCACTACTCAAACCATGTACAGAAGCATCTGCAACAGAAGATTGTCTATGCGATTGCACTGACAGAGAGGATTGTAAGTGCCCTCCTGGCAAGACAAAAGCAAGGAACGATAGAGGTGAATGGGTGTGTAGAACACCACAACTCAAACTCCAAGTTGATTGGATGCCTCTTGATGGTCAAGACCTTGCGGCTGTTAGCTCCCCAGGAGAGGTGGTGAACTACCTATTCCGATTGACGCTCTACATAGGTATTATCTTGGCATTCTTATCGCTTCTTGTTACAGGAATTATGTATATACTTTCGTCTGCAGCACCTGCCCTTCGCAGGCAAGCATTGAGTAGAGTACGAAAAATATTTACAGGACTCGTCATCTTACTCCTCGCATACATCATCCTTGGCTTTATAAACACCTCTATCACGCAAACAGGCATTCCTTCATTATCCGAACAAGCAAACGAGTGCTCTATTGGTAACGAAACCACAGCCATTCCTCCAAGCTCCCACACCCACAACTTTGAACAAGTCGGTCAATACAGCATAATGCCTATTGGCAGAATCATCCGCGATTTCTATGTAACAGTACAGGTGGAGAAAGATTTGTGTACAGAAGAGAAAATCGAGGAACTACCAGAGCCAAATAACCCTGAAAAATCTTACAGACAAGACATAACATCACTAAAGACGTATCTTAAATTCTATAGAATACAGGACGATGATCTTGACGAGTCAAGATCAAGAGAAGATTACAAAACAGAAGAGTTGCAAAAAATAGCACTCGAAGATATTGGGGGTGAGTTAGGACTCGACGAAGATGATACGCAAAAATGGATAGACTTCGCAAAGAATTGTGGCAACCTGCCATACATATTTGGAGGCATCAAGCCAGAAAACTATGACAGCACCTCTTCGGTACACAGAGAACCTGACAAGTGGGGTATCTATCCATCATCAACACTCCTCTCTGTTAGTGCGGGAAACAAAGACGATTTATATTACGGTGGAATAAAAGAGATTATAGCAGATAAATGTGGTGTAACATATTGTCGTCCGCCAGACACGGTAACATGCAAAGAGCCTCAACCGAGTGCGTATTGCAGAACAGATACTGTCTGTGTTGCGCGAAGTGATCCTGAGGACAACACATCTACTTGTACTCAAACGGGGGAGGTTAGACGCTCTTGTAGCGATTGTGGCTATCTTGCTGCTGCATGTTGCACAGACAAGACTGTATCCAGCGCTGGATATGAAAATACTTGTTCGGGCAATGTTTTTGATATGGAAAAACAAGATATATATGACCTTATAGACGAAATTGAAGAATATAATGAGAAGGACTTGGTCGATATAGCAAACAACATGGAAAAGGCACGAAAAAAAGCGCGGGAATGTGAAGAGGGTGGTCAGATACTATACTCGTGCGCATCCCTCCAAGCAGAGACAGGTAATTTGGATGACTACAACTGCGATAAACTATATATAAAAGATATAGGTGGTGATGGTTTGAACTTAGAGGCACGGAATATAGGCGATTTCAACAACGAACTCCACTTTTTCTGTGGAAACGCCGCAAACAACCACATACACAGACAAAGTGAACTTAAGATTGGTGCACTCACCCAAGGTCCTGTGTTTAACGACGAAAGTGATAGTATAATAATAAGAGAAACAGGATTTACGACACTAAAATCAGACAATAATACTATAAACATCCAAAAACATCTTGCCAACATTCACAGACTGCTGAACACCATCAAAGGACGATCCTGCAACAGAACGGAAACAAACATGTGTAGCCAGACATATAACAATTGCGCGCAGCCAACCCCGCAATGTGTAGACTACACGGAAAAATCTCCGAGCCCCGGAGACAAGGCGTGTGAAGAAACAGCATCTGAGATATTAGACACTACCTTCGATCTTGGTGCAAGGACAGAGGGTAATGCAAAGCTAACACGCGATCTTCGAGAATATCAACAGACCATGCTCAACATTATTCAAACACTGAAAGACATTACCATAGAAATACAGAACGACGAGATCGCAGCACGGACTCAGGCACTCATCTTTTCAACAAACAAAGATATTGAAGAGTATCTCCAAGACCAGTGTGGAGATGATGTAGAAGACTGCGAAGTGGATGAAGATGAAATACAAAAGAAATTAGAGAAGTTAGACCAAGAACTACCTTATGTGGCAAATGTTCTTTCGCAATCCCGGTATGTAGAACCTGCGCGCACGTGCGTGGAAATGAAACGCTATGTCGACGAACTCAAACGAACAGGGAAGTATGTGCCGAACGAGGCACACTTACACGAGTATGCATGCGATGGAGAACAGATGAGGGAAAATTCAGAATATGAAGACATAGAGGACTTTAGAACATGTGAATATAAAGGTAGTGCCCCAAACGAGCCCGAATGGCTATGCGAGGCAAGTGTGTATTGCTGTCCGAGCAGAGCACTGGAAAAGAAAATTAATTCGTGCGAGCCAATGGATCTCTTTAAGTGTAGAGCATCGTAACTATGCACTGTTTTGCACCACACACCATCAATCCTCTTTTATTACGCACCTTGTTTTTTGTGGTTGTTTTTCTTGTTCTTCTTCTCATAGCAGTGCCTGTGAAAAACGCAAGCGCAAATAATTGGTGTGGTGATGGCTTCTCACCCACCGAGGTGAACCCCATAGTCTTCACAAAGAAAAAACCCCTCACGCTCCAGGTGACAGGATACCCATCTTTTGGGATTGATGATAGTAGACAATCATTGAACGACATAGCAGGCGACCAACAAACACAAAACGTCTCTACAATTGTTGCTTACCTCTACAACGCAGTGCTTGTGATATCTGCTATTATTGCGTTCCTCTCGGTGCTCTATGTAGGAGTAATGTACGTGGTTTCTGGTGCGAATCCTGCACTTCGCGGACAAGCATTAGGAAGGCTTAAAAAGATATTCATAGGGATAGCCATTGTCTTGTTCTCTGTCTTGATACTCAACGAGATTAACCCCGAGCTAACGCGTACTGGTGGGTTTGACCTTATAGAACAAGAAAAGGTAGCAGATCCATATACCCTGCCGGGAGGCGGAAACCCTGTGGAAAAGCGAAGAGATCTTACAAATAGCATCCAAGAAGGGCTACCGTTCAGCTCCTCTCAATCAACAGAAAGCGAATACGTAAATCTTGTAATTCCATTTACAGACACGGAGAACGAGGAAGATGAAGATACGTGCAGAAAGTGCAATGCAGAGAGAAGCGAGGAAGATGGTCTTATTTGTTCTCCTTTCTGTTACGATAAAAATCCCTCTGACTACAATCCGAAGGATGATGAAAGGAGATCTTTAGAGAGACAAAGAGATCAATATATGGTTATCGGACTTGATAGACTCAAGTGCTTTTTGGAACAGGAAACCAAGAAGGAAGCCGAAAAGAGAAACCCTGATTACACTTCGTGGGCACTTGTAAAAGACGATGATAACCCTATTGTGAGTTGTGTTGCTGCATGCGCGGTGATAAAAGAGGTCACTAATGAAGAAAATAAAACCATAACAGAAATACTATCAAGTGAGACTACGTGCCAAGACGATTCAGACCGAGAAGAGTATGAAGAGACATTAGGGCGTGGAATCAATAAAATACAGGGTGCGGTCGATAAGGCATTTGAGAAAGAGAATGATACATACAAAAACAGGAACCCAGAAGCTACTACCTTTAAAAAGATTGGAGATGAAGAAGAGTATATTGAAGACGATCAATGGTACGATGGCGAAATACCCGGCTTTGATAATGGATATATCTTTTGGGGGGACACAAACTCTGCGGGCAGAAACTCGCTCCACCTACACGATGGCACAAGCGACGAATTTGTCTTGAGTAGGGCACCGCTCCGACAGTGTATCCGCGACCACCTGTTATACGACGCACAAGACTGGCCCAGTGGTATAGTAGGAAACACCGACGTTGATATTTGCTTATGTAAATAACTCTTTCTCGCCAGCGCACTATTAGTGTGTACCCAACTCTCAAAATGAACGTTCTTCAATCACTCCTTTCCAAAAAACACATATTGTACGCACTGTTTTTCTGTTGTGTGTTGTTTTTACTACTAATACAAACAACCGAATATACAACAGCAGAGGATACAGAAGAGGAAAAGGAGCCATTCTGTACAAGTGTTCTTATTCAAGAAGTAAAACCCCTCTCCTCCCAAACCCTCACACTACAGGTATCAGGGTATCCTACGTTTGGAATTGGT
>VXOY01000005.1 GCA_009839835.1 Candidatus Spechtbacteria bacterium SB0662_bin_43
CAAGACCTGTTTTGGTTTTAAAGAAGGTGTCAACAGAGAAGTTTATAGGGTTACCCATCACTTCCAGAAAGAAACGTTTGCCAGGATATTTTATATATAAAAAAGATAGTATTGTTTTTGAACAAGTCAAGGTGTTTGATGCAAGGAGATTACTGGACAGAAAGGAAACCGTTCCTTCTGAAAGTTTCAAAGAAGTTGTAGGGAAGTTCTTAAACTATACGAACCCCCTTGCGGGGGTTCGTGGCGACTAGTGTCGATCTCATCTATAATTTAACATTTCACACATATTTTTTCAAGTACCATTATCCACAAACCGAAAGGGGAGTGCTGTAATCAAGAGAAAGGTTATTATTCTTTTTGTCCTATTAACATTGCAGTTGAAAATAAAGTGCGATATACGCTATGATAACAAAGGAAATCCGCAGCATATCATCATTATTTCTTATGAAGAAATAGATAATGTGGAACAATCTATGCTGGATATATGATACATCTAATTTTCTGTAAGGATGGTTGGGATATCAATAATTCTATCTATATAATTGAAATATTACTATGAAACAATCAATACAGAACAAGAAAAATAATATAGCTCTCATTGATGGACAGAATTTACATCTTTCTACAATGGAGGATGGATGGAAGGTGGATCATAGACGACTCAGGATATACCTGAAAGAAAATTATGGTGTTGAGAGGGCATACTATTTTCTTGGGTATTTAAATCCAAACAAATATAGTGCTTTATATACCGCACTACAAGAATCTGGTTTTATTTTGAAATGGAAAGGCGGTTATGAGATACTGGAATTAAATTCTGAAAAGAAAGGTAATGTTGATGTTGATATAGTGTTTTTTGCACTGACAAATTTTATTGACAATAGGAATGAGTTTAATAAGTTTATTTTGATTTCAGGAGATGGAGATTATATAAATCTGGTGGAGTATCTGATAGAGAAAGAAAGATTAGAAAAAGTATTGTTTCCAAGTATAAGAACAAAATCTTCGCGGTATAATACATTACCTTATCGTTATAAAGCTAATTTAGAGGATGCAAAGAAAAGAATTGGATATAAGAAGATATAGGATTGTGAAAAATCAACGTTGTGTTTTTCAAAATAAAAAAGGGGCGTCTCAGGCACCAACACCTTTCAACATCCCCTTCATCAGGATATGTCCCCATAATAGCATCTCGTTGCATAAAAGTCAATAAGGGTTATACACATAAGGATAATCAAGAGTAGTGAAATACTGGATAAATATAGATAAAAAGACTTATTGGATTAAACTAGATCTAAAATAACAAAGAGGAGGGGAATGGTGTAATGCGAGGAGAGTAGAGCACTCCCCTTTCTCTTGACTTTTTAATTTTTTGTGTTGTTAGTTATATGGTGTGTTGTTTATGCAGGAATGTTGAGTGTAGAAAAATAACTTGGAAAAAGATTTTTGTTTATTTTTTGAGTTATTGAATAATTATATAATTGACAATTGTACAGAGTTCATTTTTATCAGCAGTTCAAGATTTGCTTTGGTTATTTCAGGTGTCATAACACCTGTACAATAAAAGCGGTGCTTAAAACGCAAATATGAGGGTCGTTTTTTGTGAGGTATTGGGGGATTTATGTAAATGGATATGTGTTGGGATTATAAAATTAAAAAGAGCAATAGATTGAAGGTAAACTATAAAATATGATAGCATGCGGCATTTATGCGTACGATATTATATATATATACAAGCATACATTGATAGGTAGGGTGATTAAGGGGCTGTGTTTTTGTTATACTTCGCTTTACCTGCATTGTGCGAATATAGATAGTATGCTAATTCTCTATCGTTCTTCCCCCTATACTCTATCGTAGGAGGCGGATCTTAGAAAAAAACTACTAAATAGATCAAACCCCCTGGACGTATCCAGGGGGTTATAATGCCGTGAGAGACGGAGCGTTCACCTAAATGAACCCTGTTGGACGTCTCGGCACTTCCCTCTCCTTTTCGTTGTGTTTGCTGTTTTGTTATCTGGTACGCCATACTTACGTGGCGACCAGACCCTCCTTTCGTGCAGGATTGTTTATATAATAACATATTATTATATTTTTGTCAAGTGCATTGAAGCCCAATTCTACACAATGTATTAAAAGTCCTCATATCGCTTCAATCACTCAAAGAAGAGTCGCACGCCACTTCCCTTTTGTTGCTGTGAGAAGTTTTTACAGATATAAAAAGATGTAAAGCGCAACACACCTATGCAGCAAAGACAGAAGAACGATTGCACAATAGAACATTACTTTTTGTGAAAGTGCTTCTGTCGCACAATAGAAAATATCTCTACATACTTTCTTGGAGTTTGAAAAAAAGAGAAGGTGTGCGATAATGACAATGAGTGACACGAGAGGAGGTATAGAATGTCACACACATCACCCTTCTACTGCTTCTTTTGTGGAGAGCAATTGAAGTGGAAGGAGAAAATCTGGCTTGAGTGTCTAAGTGTTGCTTGTGGCAGGCGATACACACTGGACGGTGTCACAAGAGACGATGCTCAGATCAGCAGGAGTCGCGGGTTGAGAATCAACGCTCACGCTCCTCGTTCACGGAGATAGAAGCACTCAACCAGTGTCCCCTAACTACATCAACGTACTACCGCCAGCGTTCAATGGCGGTTTTCTTTTTTCAATAAAAAATAGATGCTATACCCTGAGAATTATTTTTGTGCACAAATGTCTTCTCTCTATATGCCTTTTCTGCTTGCCTTATATCCTTGCAGTGCGAGACGGAAGAAGAAAAACAAATCTATACAGAGAGTTCTTTCTGTTTTTGGGTGGGGTACTTAAAGCCATACAACAACTCCCAGCTGGGAGTTGTTGTATAGAAAACGCACTATTTTACTATGTAGTTTATTCGTCTTCTTCGTCTGTCTCTGCGTCGCCGATAATCATCTCTGCCATACTTTCTTCTGTGATATATTCTAGTGCGGAGTGTTCCTCTTGGATTGTTTCAATATTATCAATAAAGAGCTTGCGTAGATACTCTACCTCTTTATCCTCTACCTCATCGCTGACTGCAATGACTGCCACTAATCCAATTGTTTGGATGGGGTCTTCTACTGTTTCATAGGTGTCTTCAGGAATGATTGACTTCTTGTAGAAGGGGTACTTTTCTGTCATTTTCCTTATCGTGCTGTTTTTGAGCGACAGGGTCGTAATCGTATTTGGGCAACTGTTAAGCGCTTCTTGTATTTCGGTTGAAGGATAACCAACAACATAGAACACTGCACTCACCTCGTTATTACTACACAGTTGCGCGAATTGACTACTGATGTCTTCTATATCTTCCTCCTCAACATCAGCGATAATGGCGTCGTCCACCCCTATTTCTTCCAGCACTGCCCGCGATGTCTTGTATGTTTGAGAATCTTCGCTGCCAATAATAATTTTTCTCCCTGCTAAATCGCTCAATGATTCAATATCCACATCATTACGGACAATAACCATAAGGTTTTCAGTGTGCAGAGCACCAACCTGCTTTAGATTCCGTTGATTTGTATAAAATATATCAGATTGAACAATACCAATCTGTGCATCTTCGTCCATTATTGCGTCAACGTTGTCTTGCGATCCATCAGATTCGATACGGTCACAGTCTTCTGCCTCTGTTTCTTTTTCAATAATGGAGCACAGCGCTTTGCCTGCTGGATAGTATACTCCCTCTCTGCTTCCTGTTGTTATGATAAATTCTCTGTCTTTGAAATCGATTGAGTCTCCTTGAAAAAATACCAAGATGATAAAGATGATAAAAACGATAATCCCAATCACGGTGAGATATTCTCGCTTTATCCGTCTCAATAGTTGAAATATGTTCATAGATACTTGTAAGTGTGCGAATAAGAAAAATCAGTTTGTTATTTTTCATCCTATACCTTTTTTGTTGTGTTTTCAAGGTATGTGTGAATCCACATCGCACTTGTTGTATATATATGATATAATATAGTATGTTATTATTTATTCATTCATATGCGTATGCGTTCTAAACTTCTCAAGAGAAAACATAGTCATACCGACACCATCAGTCTCTACTTTGCGGTTATCATCATTTTGGGAGTCATCAACTACTTTGCTGAGATAACGTTTGTTTGGTACATATGGAACATCGCTGTTATCGTTGCTCCCCTCCTCTTTCTTGCAACACACCTGCGAATGAAAGATCACGCATCAAAGTACCTTGTTGTTGTGCTTCTTGCTTTAGCATCTGTTGGTGTTATTGGAATGGGTCTTACTGATAACTGGGGTACGGTGGAAGCAGATAGTATTGCACAGGACTACTGGGATATTATCACATTCTATGTTATTGCACTCTACGCATTCCTTATCGGTACAAAGTTGCGCATAGAGTAATACACACTCTTTTATATTGTAGTGTTGTACAACTCTATACAATGTACAAAAACAAAAAGACAGCCCATCGTTTGGGCTGTCTTTTGGAAAAACTATATAAGTGTTGACAAAAGGTCAGTACCACAAGAAAGAACCTATATATAGATAGTGGAGTTATCACCAACGATGAATTGGTAGCTGTCTGTTAGTGGAGATGGAGCATTGGTGATGCTCGTTTTTTTGCCGATAATACTGTTGGTAATAGGTGTTGGTGTTGTAATGGTTGCGCCCTCAAAAACGATTGAGTTTTCAATTTTTGCGTTGTGGAGTTCAACATCGTTGCCAATAGACGAATATGGACCAATATACGAGTTGTGAATCAGGCAGTGCGACCCAATAATAGCAGGACCACGGATAATAGTATTACCGCTTATCTTTGATGAAGGGTCAATTGACACCACACCTTCTAATTGGACTGTGTGTTCAAAAGAACGAGAGGCGCGTTGCGAAAGGGTGCTGCATAAGAGCTGATTTCCTACGAGCAAATCGCTGTATATTCCCCTATCCTTCCACCATCTATGAATGTGTTGGTATTGGAGAGAGTATTTCTTTTGTGCTAAATGCGTGTGCATATCTGATATTTCATACACTCCTCGTTGCGAAGGCTGTAGTTCGGCAAAAAGAGTATGTACGATAGGCTTATAAAAATAAACACCACAGACAGCAAAAGAAGAGGCAGGATTGACAGGTCTTTCTTCTATTTTTACAATAGTGCCTTTTTTATCAAACACAGGAACACCGAATTGTTGTGCGTTTTTTGTTTTTGCCAAAAGCAATAAACAATCTACTGTGTGCTCTAAGAAATAATCCCGTGCTTGCGTAAGATCGTCTAAAATAATGGTGTCTCCTAAATGGAGTACAAAAGGGCTTTCTCCTAAAAATGAACGAGCCGAATGAATAGCAAACGCAATACCCAAGTTATCTTCCTCTTGCGTGATATATGAAAAGGCAACGTTCCATTTTGATCCATTGCCGAGTGTGCGTTGTATATCTTTCTCACCTTTACTGACAACAACACCGATTTCTTGAATACCCAAAGACAACAGCTTTTCTACTGCGTATAGAATAATAGGCTTATTCGCCAAAGGAATAAGGTGTTTATTGGTTGTGTTTGTGATCGCCCGCACCGTACTCATTCGTGTCGCAGTAATCAGTCCTTTCAGGGGCGTATTGTTATTCGGGTGTGATTCCATAGTGTGATACTAATTGTAAAACCTGTGGTATGTCTATTGCTTTTGGTTTTGCGTAGTCGTCTTCATCGTACCCTTGTGTTCCTGTTGCAACAATAGTAGCAGGGATATGGGATAGTTTCCACCACGCATGCCACACAAGGGGAGGAATCCGTACCTGTGCAACAACGTTGTCTTCCAAAAAGAATGAAGGAATGCTATGCTTTTTTGCAATCTGTTGCTTCTTTGTATCGCGCAGCGCATTTCCTGAAACAAATGCAAACGATTGTTGGTACGAGGGTGATTCTTTGTTGAAATCGTGGAGAACGCAGAGCGAAGTTCCTGAAATAGTGTAAAAATCCTCATACAGCGAGTAGTGGTAGTGCTCTCCCCTACTCTTGTTCTTTGTGTGTGCGATAACGGCGTGGATATGTTTTGTGCTTTGTATAGTGGGGTTATCTGTTTCTGCCAAATCAAGAAAATACCCTCGCTGGTCCTGCACAACCTTGTTGAGCAGGATACTCACTCCTTGTAGTGGTGTTGTTTGTTCTTGATACGATGCCATAGTTATATGTACCTACTCATTTCTTTATCCTTTTCTTGGGTCGTCTCCACCCACTTCGTGTTATTCTCGTACCACTGTATTGTTTTCTGTATGCCATCTTCAAACGAAACCTCTGGTTTCCACTTGAGCGATTTTTGAATCTTTCCTGTGTTTAAAGAGTATCGTAAGTCGTTGCCAGGCCTATCGTCAATAAACGTGATGAAGTTGCTCTTTTTTCCTAACAAGCGTAGTATCTTGCGAGCAACATCCAGAACGCTATACTCTGCTTGTGCTGCAATGTTATATACCTCGCCATCTTCCCCATTTCGCAGTATCGTATCTATTGCTTTGCAATGGTCGGTAACAAAGAGCCAATCCCGAACGTGCTGACCATTGCCGTGAATGGTGATTGGTTTATTGTTGAGAACGCGAAACAGCGAGTTGGGAATTAATTTTTCAGGGTGCTGGAATGGTCCGTAGTTATTTGTACAGTGCGTTACAATGACAGGCACGTTATACGAGTGTCGCCACGCTCGGGCAAGGAGGTCGCCTCCTGCTTTTGCTGCAGAGTATGGAACGTTTGGCTTGAATGGGTCGTCTTCAAAAAACGAGTAATCTTCTTGCAATTGGAGCATTCCATACACCTCGTCAGTAGAGATGTGAACAAAGCGCTTGATAGAGGGGTATTTTCTTACGGTTTCCAACAAAGAGTGCGTACCTATGATGTTTGTTCGTAAAAATTCATCAGAGCCATAGAGGCTGCGGGTGACGTGCGTTTCTGCTGCAAAATTGACAATGTAGTCAATGTGTTCTTTTTCTATAACCATTTCTAAGGTTTTTCTGTCAACAATATCGCCTTGGTAGAACGAGTAGCGAGGGTTATTCTGCACAGAACGAAGGTTATCTTTATTCCCTGCATAGGTGAGCTTGTCGTATACGACAACGATGTCGTATGGGTACTTTTCTAAAATATAGTGCACAAAATTAGAGCCAATAAACCCTGCTCCTCCACACACCAAAATCCTGTTCTGTCTTATCATCCCTTTTTCAATAAATATTTCTTCCAACCTTCTTTCTTCTATGCCAGAAATATCAGATGCTTCCTGAATACTGATGTGTCCTGCTTGAAATAGCCTGCCTGCCAGTGTCGTGCGGTAGTGAGCAGGAGAGGATATTTGTGGTCTCATCGGTGTAATTTCAAGTGTCATAGTAAAAATATATTATGGCATTATATAGCAAAAAATAGTATAATACAACTACTGGTATCATACGGTGTTTTTATGAAAACTCTCATTATAGGATCAAATGGTCTGTTGGGGCACTACCTCGTTGATGTATTTTCAGATTGGGATAGCGTTGCATGGGATAGGAACGATTGCGATGTTACGAACATCAAAGAGATGGAGAAAAAAATACAAAATCTCTTGCCAACCGTTATTATCAACGCAACAGGGTACACCCAGGTTGATAAGGCAGAACAAGAAATTCAGCAAGCAACAATGCTCAACACAACGGTGGTACAAGCACTATCAGCGATTGCTCACTCTATTGATGCAGTGTTCGTCCACTACTCTACTGATTATGTCTTTGATGGAACCCGCAAAGATGGCTACTCAGAGGAAGATTTTCCAACAGATACTCCTATGAATGTGTATGGAGCAACAAAGTTAAATGGCGAGGTTGCAGTGTTTGAAAATGCACCACAGTCGTATCTTATCCGTACTCAATGGCTCTTTGGGCTCTATGGAAAAGATTTTATAGACACGATGTTATCTCTGCAAGGCAAGAAACAGGTATCGGTTGTGAATGACCAGTACGGAGTACCAACGTACGCGCGCGATGTTGCAGAGGCTACAAAGCAATTGATTGCAAAAAAACACTCATACGGTGTTTATCACATTGTTAATGAAGGGGGTCCAGTGACGTGGTACGATTATGCTCGCTTTATTTTTGAAACGTATAGGCACAGTACAAAGGAATCTATTCCTTCGGTTACACCTACTACAACACAGGAAACAGTACAGTACGGTACAAAAGCACGGAGACCCCAGTTTTCTCTTTTGAAAAACACAAAATACCCTGCGTTGCGCCATTGGCACGAACCAGTAAAAGAGCATATTCTTTCAGTGACAGAGCAATAAAATGTTTTTCATAAACGCACTTTCATCGCATATCCATTGTTCTCAGTGGACAGATATATTATCCACATATTATATCTTGCGGAAAAAATGATGTGTACTATACTATAATCATGGGTTGCAGATTGGTTGATTATCACCACTGCTTCCCCGCGTTTCATTCGTAGTTTTTCTACAATGGCAAACGCAACTTGTGCATTTTTGTGGGATTGTACCTGGTTTGCATTTTGCTGACTCGGTCTCCTACGACGGAAAGCCTACCTTATCAAAGGAGGGCTTTTCGTTTTATGGTATTACAATAAAACATCTCATAAAAGAGAGGCTGGGGTTATACTTTTTTGCGTATGAATACTATGACTATAGACACTATTGTCTCGATAGATGACCTTGACGCAAAAGAGTATAACCCCAGCCTCTTGCGTGTATCTCTACACAAGATAGGTATTAGTTGTTTTTGTAAAACAGCTTTCGTATCCCCTTCCATATCTCGCCTGCAATAAATACCGAAGAACTTACTGCAACAATAAAGAGCCATTCGTTCAATGTGAGAGGAACTGTTGAGAAAAGAGATTGTCCGGTTCCGCTATGCACCATTGCAACAACGAGTCCTATGGAGAACAGGAGCGCAACAACGATGTATCTGTTTGAGAAAAACCCGAGTTGAAAAACAGATAGAGAAAGCGATCGCATACTGAGCAAGCTCCAGAATTGAAAGAAAGCAATACTCACAAACGCCATTGTTCTTGCCTTATCAACATCGGGCAGATAGTGGAAAAATATCAAAAGAGAACAAATGGACATAAGGGCAACAACAATTATTCCATAGGGAATGATGTCTTTTGTTAAAAGCTTGGTATTTTTCACCAAACGCTTGTCCTGCATTGTGTCGTGGTGATTGCCTTCCATTGCCAACGCAACGTCAGTAAGCCCTCCTGTTACTAAGTTGAGGAAGAGGATTTGAATCGGCAATAGGACTAATGGTGCGTGTATTAATAGTCCTGATAAAATGATCACACCCTGTCCGACACTCGTGGTAAGAAGAAACGCAATGGTCTGGCGCATATTACGGAGTATGACCCTTCCTTCTTCCATTGCATCAATAATAGAAGAAAAATTATCATCCATTAAAACCATTTGAGACGCTTCCCTGGAGACATCTGTGCCCGTAATACCCATAGCAATACCAATGTCTGCTTGTTGTAATGCAGGAGCGTCATTGACTCCATCGCCTGTCATAGCCACAATCTCACCCTGTTTTTGCAGTGTTTCCACAATACGCAATTTACTCCGTGGTGTTGCACGGGCAATGATTGCTGCGTTGGCGAGTGCGGAGCGTAACTCTTGATCGCTCATATCTTCAATCTCACTTCCCTTGATAACAGGTGGTGTAGTGCTCTTTACAACACCAACCTGTTTCGCTATCTCTGCTGCAGTGTCAGCGTGATCTCCTGTTATCATAAGGATACGCACACCTGCTTGTCGTGCTTTTTGTATTGCGTCTTGAATACCCTCTCGGGGCGAATCAATCATTCCACACAATCCAACAAAAACCATATGTTGTACTGCTTCTTCTTGTGAGACGGGGTGTTTTTTGAGTAAGCGGAACGCAATGCTCACAACTCGCAACCCGCGCATTGACAACTCGCTGTGTTGGCGTTCAAAATACTTTTTATCTTGTTTTTGTAGCGTTCGAAAAGTGCCTCTATCGTAGACCAGTGTACTTTTCTGGATAACATCTTCGTACGCTCCTGCAACAGATAATACACCTTTTGCCTCGAATCTCTTTTTCGTATAGTTTCCGCTATAGCGATACTGAGAATCAAAAGGATAATGGACGACATCTTCACCTCCTTCGTGTAAATCTATTCGTTGAATACCTGCCTTTGCAGCAACAACGACCAGTGCTCCTTCTGTTGGGTCTCCAATAATGGAGTAAGTGTTATCGTGTTTTTGTTCAAGGTGTGCGTCTGTAGCATGTGCTGCGTGTTCCAAGAGACACGTTACTTCACCGTACGATAGTGGATCTATGGTCCTTCCATTTTCTGTAAAAAATCCTTTTGGCGTGAATCCATCTCCGCTAACAGTTATTGTCCTGTTGCGCGTCACAATCTGCTGCGTCATCATTTCTCCTTTTGTGAGCGTTCCTGTTTTATCTGTACAGATGATACTGACAGATCCACACGTCTCAGCAGATGGCAATTTTCGCACAATCACATTTTGCCGCGACATTCTATATACCCCTATTGCAAGAACAATTGAAACAACCGCTGGGAGTCCTTCAGGGATAAGAGAAACGATTGTTGCAAGTGTTAGCAAAAACATCTCATTCAACTCTTTTCCTCTTTCAATACCAATACCGAAGATAACAATACCCGTCAGGATAGAAGCAGCAAGTATCTGTGTGCCTAATGTACGAATCGCGTGCTGAAATTTCGTAGTAGGAGTCTTTGCTTTTTGAATATCCTCTGAGATTGAACCAATCTCTGTGTTTATGCCGACAGCAACGACAACGCCTGTTGCTTTGCCACGAACAACAAATGAACCCATAAAAACCATATTATCTTGCTCGGCAAGAATACAGTCTTGTTTTTCTATGGCATCAATGTTCTTAATCTGCGATTCGCTCTCCCCTGTCAAAACCGCCTCCTGTGTTGAACAGTTGTGTTCCTCTGTGAGTCGAATATCAGCAGGCACAATATCGCCTGCCACAAGATCTACAACATCTCCTATCACAAGGCGAGAGGCGTCTATTTTATGAAGTGTTGCGTCTCTGTACACTTTTGCCCACGAACGCACCATTTGTTTTAATGCGAGAATACTCTTTTCTGCGCGCCACTCTTGTGTAAAGCCAATCAATGCATTTACAAGGAGCACAACTCCAATAATCAGAGCATCTAATCTGTGTCCTATGAACCACGAAATACCACACGCTATCATCAAGATGATAATGAATGGATCAATAAATTGTTTGAGAAAGAGGAAAAAAGGAGATGTTTGTTTTTGTGCTGGTAGTTCATTGAATCCATCTCTCTCGAGTCGTTTTGTTGCCTCAAATGTCGTGAGTCCTTGCTTTTTTGTGCCCAGCATCTCGTGCACTGTGTCAACACTCAAAGAGTACCACCTTGTTTTGGTTGTTTTTCTCATTGTTATAATCAGGGTTTCCTATCCCTCAATTATACCAAAATTCAGTCAAAATATTTTGTTGTTTGTTACACAACGGAAAGAAATGTTAGGTAGGGTGCTACTGATTTATATCGTTTCAGAACGCAAAAGAAAAAGCCCCTTGCTTATGAAAGGGCTCAATCTTTAGTATTCACACCACCAGTGGCGTACAAAAATACTATATATATACTTCTTACTCAATTCAGTACCAACTGTACGAGAAGAAATAATTGTGGTTTGTTTATAGTGCCAAGACAATTGAGATAGTAAGGACTCCAAATGCACTGAGGACGCAGAGTGCAGAAGCTATGCTTGCATTTTTCATAAAGGTGCGCAGAGACAATTATATATCCACAGAATAGCATAGTATTCCACAGTATGCAATTCTCTTATCCCCATATTATACACATTTGTGTATTATCACTGGCTTTCTTTGGTTTTGAAGTATGTTTTCTTATGCAATTTTTTTGGGCGTAAATCATTTTTTGTATACATCTCGTAACCCTTTCCATACTCAAGATCTTTCATCAATTGCGTTGGTGCGTTTCGAATCATCAATGGTATGGGAAGGGCACCGAACTGTTTGGCGTCTTTGAGCGCCTCCATTATTCCATCGTACGCTCGTCTATCTTTATTGCACTGGGATAGATACACAGCACCGTGACCTAAGTTGATAACGCACTCTGGTAATCCTATTGTTTCTACGGCGCGAAACACTTCGTTTGCAACAACAAGAGCAGTTGGGTGCGCAACTCCAATATCTTCAGATGCAAAAATCACCATTCTTCGTGCTATAAATCGTGGATCTTCTCCACTCTCAATCATCCGTGCCAAGTAGTAAAGCGCAGCGTTTGGTTGGCTTGCACGCATGCTTTTGATAAACGCACTGATTGTGTTGTAGTGCTCTTCTCCTTTTTTGTCGTAGCGAAGATGTTTTGACTGAATCGTGTCTTTCAACGTATCAACAGTAATAGTCTCATAGAGTGAGCGCGCGTTTTCAAGAATGGTCAGTAGGAGACGTGCATCGCCATCTGCGTACGAAATGAGCATATCTTTTGCATCATCTGAAATAGAGTAGCCAGTGCGTTCTATGAGCACGTGCATATGGTCTGGATGCAGTGATTCTAATACAAACACACGACAACGAGATAAAAGCGGAGGGATGACTTCAAAAGATGGGTTCTCTGTTGTTGCACCAATGAGGATAAGCGAGCCATTTTCAACGTTTGGCAGTAAAAAGTCTTGCTGACTTTTGTTGAAACGGTGTATCTCGTCTAAAAAGAGAATAGGTTGCTGCGATTGATTCTTGGTAAGCAGAGCACGAATATCGTTCTTACCACACGAGACTGCAGATAGTTCGTATAGCTCTGCATCAAAAGAAGAGGCATACAGACGGGCAAGGGTTGTTTTCCCAACGCCAGGAGGTCCCCATAAAATAAATGAAAACAGGTGGTGCTTTTCCATTGCAACCCGCAGAGGTTTATTCTCCCCTACTAAGTGTTCTTGTCCAACGAACTCGCCTAACGATTGTGGACGCAATAATGATGCGAGCGGTGTGTTCATACTGGTATGATACTCTTTTTTTATTATGAAAACAAAAAACACCATACGTATATGATGTTTTTTGTTGTGGGTCACCTATGCAGCGCGTTTCAGTATTGGCGGCGAGCCGAGGCACAGTGGGTGCAACCGAACTTCCCACGTAGGAAGCAGTCGCAGATGTGCCGCCAGGAACATCTTTGCCCTGTGCCTTGTGCTGATTGGAAACCGAAACAGAGAGGTCGGTGGCTCGAACCACCTCTATCTCTTTGCTACACAAGTGACCACTTCTTTTGTAGCATAGTAAGAAGAATTGTCAACCCTACTTGTGGTAATACGGTAACCAGAGCGTTGTTTTATTCTTATCTCCAGAGAGAATAGAGGTTTTGTGCAGATACAAAGCGCAGTACACAGAACATTACTGGAACGTTTTTCTACTTTTTATTCTGCGACTCTACAATAACTTTCAGGGCAGATTCTTTATTTTTGAACTCTTGTACTTTTACCCACTTGTGGTTTTCCAAGTCTTTGTATCGTTCAAAAAAGTGCTTCATAGAGTCAAGCGTCATCACATTAATGTCTTGAATGTCCTGAATATGAGAAAAGAATGGGTCAATCTTTTCAACGGGGACAGCGAGTATTTTGTGGTCTATCCCTTCTTCGTCTTCCATCTCTAACATACCAACAGGACGGGAAGCAATCACGCTTCCAGCTACAATTGGGTGCGTGGAGAGCACTAATATATCCAGAGGGTCGCCATCATCTGCGTAGGTGTGCGGCATGAATCCGTAGTTAAAGGGGTATCGCATTGTTGTGTGCATAAACCTATCAACGAATAGAAAACCTGAGTCTTCATCAAACTCATATTTGATAGCACTTGATGACGGTATCTCAATGATAACATTGATTTCATGCGGAACATCGTTCCCACTTTCAATAGATGATAAATTCATAAAATATTTTGATAATAGCAATCGTACTTTTAGTATAGGGTGTTCTCTCTGCTTTTTCAAGATTCTGTTCTCATAGATTTTATGTTTTAAAATGAAACCCCCCATCACTGAACTGTCTTTGGGTTGATGCGACAGAAGTGATGGGGGTTGGTATGGGCGAGTGCGAGCGTCATTGCTCTCCCCTCCTTCCTAAAGAGAGAATTCTCCCGCCACTTTCTTTGTAGCATAAGAACGGTAAAAAGTCAAGTGTTTGGCGCACAAGGGTCTTGACGACCACTCTCTTTTGTAGTATTTTATTGAACGAGTGCAAAGGCACTGATACTACACTCGATACCCAGAAAGGACTTGGACATGAGTCGCATCGCACAGATAGTATCTGACAACATCTTGTTGTCAGTGGTGGCTCTCAAGATTCTGTTGGTGGTAGGAGTGATAACAATCACTCTGGTCAAGGTGCTTGTCCACCCCGACCAAGAAGACCAGCACATCAAGGTCATCCTGGTTGAGCAGAACTCGTACAATCAGCCAGTCGTTCGTGGGGATTCTTCAGCACCCTTGACGCAAGAGGTGTCTCCTCGTGACCCAACGGCAGCGCCACAACACGACTTGCAAGACGTTGTCCTGCTCGTAGAAGCATTGGCAGGTGGTGACACTGCAGCTCTTGAAGGCGCAGCTGAACAATCCTCGGGCAACCCGCGTATCACACAGACAACGCTTGATCTCCTCAAGGTACTCTCAGAACGGTCTGAACAACAGCCGCTCACAGATGTTACCTGGTCTGGAGATGCCCTCTCAGAACAAGCAGTGCTCTCGCTCGTTTCGCAATACGACTGGGATCACCAAGAAGCCTTGGACGTCAGCTTCTGTGAGTCTGGGAGAAACCCGAACGCAATTTTCATCAATTACACGACCCGTGACTATTCAATTGGTCTTTTCCAAATCAACTTGTTTCAAGATCTGGCACGGCACCGACCAAGCGTAGAATGGCTCCTTGTGCCAGAAAACAACGTGGCTTACGCGTACAAGCTCTGGTCTGAGGATGGGTGGAGACCGTGGTACAACTGCGCGGAAAGACTCAACCTTCTGCCCTAACCCACAAAGCGAGTGATTCAATTCATTGAATCACTCGCTTCATATTTTTAATACTACATTCTTCGCACTCTATTATTTGACGTGGATGGTTTTTTCCATGCAATCACTATTGTTATGTCGCTTACAATACATAAAAAAAAGAATTACGCTGAATGCTGTCGGGCAGGGATTCGAACCCCGACTACTTGGGCCAGAACCAAGCGTTCTACCATTAAACTACCCGACAAATCTATTGATTATAATGCCATAAAACACATCTAAAAACAACGGTGCAATAACCTCTTTTTATCATTACTCGTTTCATTATATTCCTTTTTGAAGTATAGCAGAGAAGAACAGGGATTTTGTTGAGAAAAGGATTTTTACCTTTTTTATACCTAAAATGCCACCTCTATACATACCGTTGTATATTTTAGGTGAGATGGGGTATAAAAAAGGTAAAAATCCTTTTCTTTGAGTATGTTGTAAGAGGGTATAGCACGAAAAGAAAATTTTGTTTTGAGATACAGGATACGCAAATCACTCTTCCTCTTCAGGTTGCGAAGCATCGGCAGGTACTGGGTTTTGGGGTACAGGAGTTGTTTTGTACCAATGGAACAATCTATTTCCGAATCGAGCGTCAATGTATCCTAACTCGTTTTTTCTTCTTTGAATTTTGTTTAGGACATGCTCTATATTCTCAACCTGTGCAACCAAAGGTTCTTTTCTTGAAAAATATGCCTCCCATCCTCCAAAAAACCCTGCACGAATCTCTTGCACATCTTGTATGCTGATATAAGCAGGTTGCTCTGAGATTGACCCCAGTGCTTTGTATAGTAAATCGACTTCTTGTCTCTCTTGTTCTGTGAGAACAGTGTCTCCTAACTCAAACTCATTCTCACGGGCATCCCGCACAAACCGTAGTAAAAAACCTCGCGTTGTGTTCGGTGCTTCTTCAAAAATAACACCATCTTTTGAGTAGAAAAAGCACCTCTCAGCTCCATAGGTAGAGCACCAAATACCTTCGTGTTCTCTGGATATCACCTTTACATACATTGTATTTGGTAATTCAAACGAGATATCCATTGTGTGTATTATTGGATTTTCTTTTCGGATTTTCTTCTCTACACCTCCGAACGATGAAAAAATAGTAGTCCGAGGCACAAACCCAAACAATGTTTTTTGATTTTCCTCTTCAAAGTACTCTTCTACAGCCCCACGGATGTACTCTGTGTTGCTCTCAACAACAATGGTCTGTATAGAGAAATAGCCCGAGAAGAAAAGAACATAGCATACTCCACCCACAAACAAACACACGGCAATAACACCAATATAGATACGAAGTGGTACATTGATGAGAAATCGTAGTACTGCCTTTGCGTAGCGCCTCCACCTTCTATGCGTAATAAAAGAGACAAGGGTTGAGACAATACTTTTTACAATACTGTTCCTTTTCTTTTTGTAAAAAAACTCTGTTTCCATTACGAGATTCTATCAAACCCTGTATATGGCTGGAGCACAGATGGTATGCGAACAGATCCATCGTGCTGTTGGTAGTTTTCCAAGAGTGCTATGAGTATTCTACCGATTGCAAGTGCTGTACCATTCGCAATATGGACAAAGTGGTTAGCCTTGTCTTTACGGTATCGTATATTCAATCTGCGAGCCTGAAAATCACCTGTATCGCTCGTTGAGTGAGTCTCGCGGTACGTCTCCTGGCTTGGTATCCACGACTCAATATCGTACTGACGTTTGGCAACAAACCCCATATCTCCTGTACAGATAGAGACGACTCGATACGGAATTTCCAGTCTTTGCATCAATCGCTCTTGGGTTTCAAGCATCAGTAGGTGTTCTTTTTCTGCTTGTTCTACTGTTGCAAATGACACCATTTCAATCTTATCAAATTGATGAACTCGCAGAATACCTTTTGTGTCTTTTCCATACGACCCTGCTTCTCTACGAAACGCAGACGAAAAACCAATAAATCTTCGTGGCAAGGTTTCGCACTCTATGACTTCGTTGCAAAACATCGGAACAATAGAGTGCTCTGCTGTTGCAACCAAGTATAAGTCATCCTTTTCTATATAGTACGCTTCATCTGAGTCTTTTTCTAAGTACCCTAATCCTTGCATTGCGTTCTTGTTGATCAAAACAGGAGGCACGATAGGCACAAAGCGCTCTTTCATTACCTCGTCAAATACAAATCGTACAAGGGCAAACTCAAGCAAGGCTGCTTGGTTTTTGATGTACCCAAATCGAGTTCCAGACACCTTTGCAGCTCGGTCTATGTCAATCAAATCGTATGCTTTTGCTATCTCAAGGTAGTCTTTTGGTTTGAATGAAAACGATGGCTTCTCGCCAAAAACACGCAGAACAACGTTGTCATCTTCGTCTGTTCCGCGAGGCACATCATTGCTCGGTATGTTTGGTATCTTGTGCAGCGCTGTATCAAGTGCCTCCTTTTTTGTACGGAGTATAGACTCATTGTGTTGTACTTTTCGTTTTATTTCTTCAGCTTTTTTCAAAAGACCACTCCTTGCTTCGCTGTTCTTTTGTGCTGCAATCTGTTCTGTTATTGTATTGCGAGAAGCACGCAAATCTTCTGTTGTGCGCAGCACCTGCTTGTACTCATCATCCAATGCTATGATGTCGTCAATGCGAATATCGCTCTTTTTCGCACGGACACCTTCTTGGACTTCCTTTCTATTATTGCGAATATAGTCAGGTGAAATCATATATGTATTATATCACTTATTCCTTCTTCTTGTTGGAACGCGCATACTGCGCAGCGCGAATTGGGTCGTGGAGGAGCGTCCTCGTTCATAACACCTATTGCTCTTTGTATAGTACGCATTGCTTGCGCGCTTGAAAGAGTAATGCGTTGAACATCAATACCGAATTGCAGTACCCCTTGTTTGACGACCTTTTGTGGATAGTAAAATACCAAATATCCGTATGGCGCAATCTTGTAGTCGTTTTTCTCTATTAGCAATGAGTACACATCTAATTGTAGCTGATAATGGTAGTTTCCTTTCTCTTGTTTTTCGTATCCTCGTGTTTTGTAGTCAATAGGTGCGTAGCAATTATCAATGATCATACAGTCGTCCAGCGCTCCGATAACAAGGACATCAGTGTCGTCAATACGGTACGAAAGCCCTTTTCGCCAATTTCTCCACTTATCTATTGTGTTTTGTTCTACTAACGCGCCATCGGACACGGTTTTCATCTCAGGAGGTAAAGTATTTTGTGCGCGATACGTATCAAAGTACTGCTTCACAACAGAATCCATACCTGACGCAATAGAAGGAAATGGATACCTGTTTGCTTTGTGTTTTGTGTTGGCGTGAAACCAAAAACATCGTGGACAGTCTTGAAAAATGCGCAGTGTTGAAGGAGAAAGATATACGTTCTTGCCACCAGTCATATACCTCACTATAGCGCATTTTTTGTTGTATCAAAAGGATACCGTGATACATTAGATGTGTACCATTGCAACCAATACTTTATATTCACAGATTGATATTTTAAACAAAAAAAGAGGTCGCGCAAGCGACCTCTTGACTGTGCGTCATCCCGCAGACACCAACAGTATGCCTACGAGAAGTGCTATGTTGGCAATAAAGGCACCAAGCGCTTCCTCAATGCCAAACCCAAAGGTTGCACCAGCAGTGACGGGTATGAGGAGCAGCAGGAGCACGAAGATGCGAGGCAAGGTGATGATGGTTTCTGGTCCGTACTCCTCCGTGTCTTCTCTTCTCCGTCTCTCCATGTGCGCCTGTGCCGTAAGGGGACCCATTCCAGACGTCTCCTTGAGGTGTCTCTTTCTGCGGCTCTCCGTTTTAGACATATCACATCCTTTCTGTTCTGTTGACACATGTGACTACTTTTTTATTGCCATAATATATTATAATAGTCAAGAGCATTCATCTCTAAAAAACAAAAAACACTCAAAGAGTGCTTCTTGCTACTTCGTGTCTCAAAATGAGAGCAGAAGTACAGTGCCTACCTCTTATATAAATATACAATGCAAGCAGAGTATACTATATAAAAAGATAGACACAGCACTTCTGCCATCAATCACAGAATACAAGATCCTATGAGAGACGACAGAAGCAAAGTGTACTCACTTTCGCAAGTACAATATCAGTATAATCTATGCTTGTTTTTTTGTCAAGGGGGTTTGTGTGGATAACGCTATTTGTCATACGGTATTGAGTAGTGATGGAAAAGGAACTTGGCAATATCGTGAAATACTGGAGATAACGAATCAGTAGCAAATCTAATAGTTTGTGGTCGATCTACCCTCAGGATGCCAACAAACTTTGGATTGTACGCAGGTGCATACCCTACAAAGGAGTGTATTACCCTATCCTGATAATATCCTTGACCATCTTCTTGTGCTACCTGTGCTGTACCTGTTTTCGCAGCAATACTGTAGCCAGGGACTGCCAGCTTTGCGCCATACCCATTCTCTGCTGTACTAACAAGCATATCGGTTATCCGTGTTGCAGTAAACGAAGAAATTGGTCGTGCAACTTCTTCAGGCTCTGTTATGGTCTCATTGCCTTCGTGGTCAACGATTCGTTCCACAATATATGGTTGCATCATAATGCCGTCGTTTGCCAACGCAGAAATTGCTGTAAGCATACGGAGTGGTGTTATAGATATACCTTGTCCATACGTTGCAGTTGCAAAGTTTACATCAGGTGCTCCTTTGCGAACACCGTGAAGGCTACCTACTGTCTCTCCTGCCAACGTGATGCCTGTTGCTTTCTTGAGTTGGAACTTTTCTAAATAGTCAGAAAAGGTTTCCTGCCCCATTTGTTCCATTGCAAAAACAGTACCTGTATTCAAAGACTCTTCCAATACCTGTGTCATTGTTTGTTTTCCTCTTCCAACTCCTCCAACATTGCTCAATCTTCGACCACTTACTACTACAAACCCATTGTCTTCGTACGTGGTAATCGGTGTTATTGCTCCTGAATCTAAAGCAGATGCAATGGTGATTGGTTTAAAAATAGACCCTGGTTCAAACGCACCACTTATTGCGTTATTTTTGAAAACAGCGTATTTGTCCTCCTGGTCATCGGAGATATACTTGCTATAGTTATTTGGGTCAAACGATGGACAGTGAGCCATTGCAAGGATTGCACCTGTTTGTGGGTCCATAAATATCGCACTCCCAGACTCTGCGTGCGTCCTCTCAACGACATCACACAATATTTCTTCAACTTGGTACTGTACTGTGTTATCAATTGTCAGTTCGATATCTGCACCAGGAAAACCTACTTTTGTTTTATCAATACCCAAAAATGGCAGCGCTTCTGCAAAGCCCGATGTTCCAACCAACGTGCTGTTAAAGTACTGCTCTATACCGTATCGCCCTATTATTCCTTGATCTTTTGAGTCTCCCACATACCCAATAACTTGTGCTGCACGACTATTTCGTGGATAGAAA
Source organism: Candidatus Spechtbacteria bacterium SB0662_bin_43 (assembly GCA_009839835.1). Lineage (GTDB taxonomy): Bacteria > Patescibacteriota > Minisyncoccia > Spechtbacterales > 2-12-FULL-38-22 > VXOY01. The sequence goes on from VXOY01000005.1 coordinate 20,466, forward strand.
CGAGTATCTTCATATCTGATATATACACCTTGCAATTCTGCGTCTTGTATTTTTTGAACCTCTTCTTGTGAGAGACGATCTGCAATACGGACATAGCGCGAATCGCGGTCGCTCAATTGAGTAAGGAGAGTGTCCCATTCTCCGTCGTCAATCTGCACTAACTGTGCAAGAGCCCCTAATATAATAGTTGGGTTTTCAATTTGTGCTGGCACTGCGAACACGTGAGGCGTCTCTTTGTTGGTCGCAACAAGCACCCGTGCTTTCCCTGCTCTGTCTTGCATATAAATCTGACCTCGTGGTTGCTCTACCTCATTGATTTCGCTTCGTTGCCCCAATTCTTTTGCTGCATTCAGACTTCCATTTTGAATCTGAAACTTGTAGAGCTGAAAGAGGACAGTAGACGAAAGTACAAGAAAAAAAGCACCAAGCAGTATCAAGCGTGGCACCCTTGTAAAGAGACTGAGGAGAGCTGAAAGAGGTATCATAGCTACACTATCTTACGAATGAGAACAAGGAATAAACAAAATAAAAGTTGCTCATTGCTCTGTTTCTCATCTTTGTTTTGTTAGTTGTTTTCAACAAACGTAAATGGTGATTGCACTGACCGCTCAACGTAATGAACAGAACTGATAGCAGCGTACGATGACGATAGGCTTGCTTCCAATAGGTGCTCTAAAGAACTTTCCTGACTCATTGTTATTTGTAGATTCCTTGATTCTGTTTGCGCTGCTGTTATTTGGTTGTGGAGGTCTTTTATAGCGTAGTCGCGTTCCATTAGAGCGGTTGCTGTAATAATATATCCTACCACAACAATAACAAAAATACTTATCAAGATAAAAAGAAATGGGTATGAGCGTCGAAATTGCAACCCATGTGCGAGAAAGTGACCTACTCCTGATACGTGAAAAGAAGGTACAGCAAACGAGCTTCCTGCTAACGAGAGTAACGGTTTGATAGTATGAAAAGACATAGGTATAAATTAAATATTGGTAATTAGATAGTATGAAATGCTCGTAATTTCGCGCTCCTGCTTCGTCTGTTGCGCTGAATTTCTGTGAAGTGCGGAACAACGACTTTTTTGGTGAGAATGTTTCCAATCCCCTTCTTTTTCCAGTCCTGAAATACAGTTTTTACAACACGATCTTCTAAGGAATGAAAACTAATAACAACAATTCGTCCGTCTTTTCCTATGTGAGATTGCGCTGCGTACAATCCTTGTTTGAGTGCCCCTATTTCGTCATTTACTGCGATTCGCAACGCTTGGAATATACGAGTTGCCGGGTGCATTTTCCGCTTTGTATGACGAGGAATAACAGATGTGATGATATCTACAAGTTGTTGTGTTGTGCGTATCTTTTCCTGCCGCCTCTTTTGAAAAATTGCTTTTGCAATGTGCTGTGCTTTTGGTTCTTCACCGTACTCTTGAAAAATGTACTCCAGAGTATCACGCGGTGCACTATTGATGATGTTAGCTGCTGTTTGTGCCGAAGTATCTGTTGCGTTATAGCGCATATCCAAGGGTTCGTCTCGTAAAAATGAAAATCCTCGTCCGCTATGCTCAACGTGCCAAGAAGAAAATCCAAGATCAAACAACACACCACTCACGTTCTCAAACTGCTCATCTTGGCACATATCGTCCAAATCACGATAATTGCCATTCACTACTACTACGTTTTGATAGAGCCTCTGTTGTATCACTCGCTTGCAAAGAAATGATGCCATTACGTCGTCTCGCTCTATGGCTAAAATGTTGCCTTTGCTTCCAATAGCGCGAGCTATAGCAAATGTGTGTCCACCATATCCTGCTGTTGCATCTATAACCGTATCCCCTTGTTGTAATGCGAGATAGTGCAATACCTCATCTATCATTACAGGAGTATGAATCATAACCGCATTGCTAAACGCCTATATCGCCCAAGCGCTCTGCCATATTACCTGCATCTTTTTCACTCTTCGTTTTGTATTCTTCCCATGTGCTGCTATCCCAAATCTCCATACGGTTGAATAATCCAGCAACAACCACCTGCTTTTCTAACTCTGCGTATTCCTTCAAGTAGTCAGGAATAATGATTCGCCCCAATTTATCGACCGAGACTTCCATCGCACCTGCCAACATTAACCTACTGAATCCCCGTGCATCGCTTTGTCCTAATGGCAGCGCACCGAGCTTTTCTGCTAATAACTGCCATTCTCTGTGCGGAAAAACAAATAAACAATGATCCAGACCTCTGGTTACAACAACAATGTTCCCTGCCTCAGTACGAAACTTTGAAGGAATCGCCAACCTTTTCTTTTGGTCTATAGAGTGAGTGTATTCTCCAAGAAACATTGCAGTACGAAAGATAAATTACGAAAAGGTGTACAGCGGGAAGAATTAACATTATCCACAATTCTGCTTACTTATCCCCACTTTTATCCACTGCTACCCTTTTACTCCCCTATTGTACCTTACTCTACCTTTGTACTCAATAGATTTTATCCACATAAAAAGTATGGAAGTACCTGTGTTTTGTCATATTTATACACAATAATTTTATTATCCACAGATTTTTTATGTATTCCACATCGCCCCACTCTTCAGTATAAAACACCTATTCTCTCTTCATCTTTTCCAATTCTCAATTCTGTTCATAGAGAAAAATAAGGATTGTAAATACAAATATCAAAAAAACAACAGAGATTCTGTTGTTTTTTTTTGAACCTGCTGAGCGAGGTTTCGTTACTACTCTACTGTTGTGGGTTTTGAGTAGGAGGCTTTTGTTCTTGTGGGGGCATTGGTCCTGTGGTCTGTTGTGGTTGTGCTCCTGGATTCTGGGGAGGAGAAGGATTCTGTGCTGGTGATTGCGTTATATCAATAGAGGGAGGTGCAGGAGAAGCAGTAGCAGGTTCGCCTGTTGGTTGTGATGTAGGTGGTACATTCTCACCACTCATAGGCTGTGGCTGTGACACTGATGGCTGCATTGGCTCTGCGGCACCGTTGTTCATTGGTGTTGGTGGTGTCTTCATTGTTTGCTGTACTGGTGACTGAATAGAATCAGAAGACGGTGAAGGTTGAGATGCGGGCTGCTGTGGAGGTTGCATTACTGGTGTTGAATCTCCTCCGTCAAAAGAAGATGGTGAATACATGCCACCCTGCTCTCCTGTTGAGTCAGGCGATGGAGAGCCATTTGGTTGCGAGTCTTGAGATAATATCTCGTTCGATGTTGTATGTTTTCTTATGAAAAAAAAGTAGTATCCTGCTATTGCCAACACAACTATCACTATAAGTACAGGAAGTAAAAAACCGCTCATAATAATGTATAATTAAGAAATAATAAGATACACTTTTAGTATACCATAATACAAAGAATAGTACTGTAATACGAAAGTAACCAAACAACAACCATTTATGTACCTCTACTCTGTCATTCCGCTCGTATCTCTCCCCCGTTCATATCCGCACAGTGTTACCTATTTCAGCGGAGAGTTGTTGCGCGCAGGGTGTCTTGTACGAGTGCCATTACAAAACACAACTGTCTGTGCCATCGTTATACAGCGCCATAGTGCGGACGAACAAAAACAAGCAATCCGCAAATCAGAGTACTCTCTCAAAAAGATACATACCGTCCTTTCAAAACAGCCTGTTGTGTCAAAAAATACTCTTTTGCTCGCAGTATATCTTTCACACTACTATTACGAATCAACGGGTCTTACTCTCAGATATATACTGCCTGCTTCCTTTTCAAAACCAACCCGTGGCTTTGAAAAGGCGATCGAATCATATTCATCACAAAGAGCACCACAACCGCAACCCGACACATACCACCAGTCTCAGATCGTTATGAGCCAAGACTACAGCACGCCGCAGGAACACGCTATTGTCCTCTATCCTACTCTGTCACACATACCAAAGAATACCTCCTTCCCTATCCAGCACTTCTCGCACCGTACAAATGAATACACCCAATGGATCCCTCCTATTCCCCCCGCCTCTTTTGCAGGAACAAAGCGGCTTGCATTTTTGCCGACCACTCCTACAACACCCTTTGTTCTCCACAATGAAAATAACGCACTCTATGTATCACACAGGAAGCGACCGCATATTGACGTTCGTGTTGTTGCGCGGCTTCGTGCGTCTGTAGAAAAAAAACCTATTATTGTTCAAGAAACCGTCCCGTCATTAGAGATGTATCACTTTTTCAAACAAAACAAATTCACTATCACAGATACGTCGCACAAGATGGCTCCACTCACTGTTGTAGATGCTCGTCACGCATCGCCTATGTCGTATATAAACGAGCACATACAAAAAAATATTTGCGCACTCAAGCAAGACGAACAAGCGCTAATCTTCACGCACAGACGAGGCATTGCATCTGTGTTGCTCTGTCGTCAGTGCGGATTTATTTTCAAGTGCAGTGATTGTGACACACCATACATTTTACATTCAACCTTTTTACTGTGTCACAGGTGCTCTCAACAACGGACGATTCCTACCTATTGTGTTGTCTGCAACAGTACACACTTCAAAGATCTTGGTGCAGGAACAGCTCGTATTGAAAAACTCATCCGCGAAGCAGCACCTCATTTATCAGTACAGCGGATAGACACAGACAACACCCGAACACAAAAACAACGGGATGCAATTTTTTCTCAGTTCGCAAATAAAGAGTACAACGTTTTGGTTGGTACAACCTCGCTCATTCATCATCACACACTTCTTCCAGACGTACACCTTACCGCAACACTTAATATAGATGATATGATGAGCATCCCCTCGTACCAAGCGTCTGAACAAACGTTTCTTACTATATGGCGTATGCGTGAAAAAGCCCGTGGAAAATCGTTCCTCCAAACACACCTTCCTCATATTCCTCTTGTGAAACACGCACAAGAAAACAGCTCTCTGCCATTTTTAGAGTACCAGCTTGCGTTTCGTAAAAAAATAAATGCTCCTCCTTTTTCACAAGAAACGCACCTGGTGTACGAACATAAAGAGTATGCAACTGCACGGAGTAACGCTACACGACTCGCAAACATATTACAACAAGCAGTAGCGCGGCTACCACACAAAGAAGATGTCACCATCATAGGACCTGCCCCTGGGTACCATCAAAAGCGCAAAGGATATTTTCGGTGGTACATCATTATACAGTGCAAAAAAATCAAAACACCTCCTTTTATTCGCGCACAAGAACGCAATAAACTACTTGCGTTAGTGCCGAAAAAGTGGGATATTATTATTGATCCACAGAACGCATCATAACCACTGTGCCTTATGGTACAACCTGTTATACAACGAGGAGCAACCATACTCCGTACCCCAACAAAACCAGTCACAGATTTCTCAGACCCATCTTTTGGGGGTCTTATTCAAGATATGCAAGACACTCTTATAGAGCAAGACGGTGTAGGGCTGGCTGCTGTACAAATCAATGTTGCGAAAAGAATTTTTATCATACCCCCTGAATATGCCCCGAGCGTACGTACCCGTTCATTACCTTTATCATTGCTTCGTCCTCTTAGACCAACAATTTTTGTGAATCCAGTCATAACCTCTCTATCAAAAGAACTCGTTCTCTTGGACGAAGGGTGCCTTAGTGTTCGCAATAAATTTTACCCAACACCCCGTGCAAAAAAGGTAACGCTTCAAGCACAAAACGAAAGAGGAAAACATTTTACTGTTGAAGCAGAAGATCTACTGGCGCGGATTTTTCAACACGAAACAGACCATCTTGACGGCACCTTGTTTATAGATCGTATCCATGAGAACCTCTCAAAATAACGGACAGAACCTCGCGTTTTGGGGCACAACACCGTTTGCCGCCAGCATCCTTTTGCACCTTCACGAAGCATCTATCAACTTATATTCTTCGCCAGACGAAAAAGAAGGGCGACAAGAAAAAACACGCAGTAGTGCTACATTGCCTCCCCTCCCTCACGAAGACCAGCGAGAACAGACAACATTATCCCCTCCCCCTCTGGTCGTTATCACAACGCCAGACAAGAAAGGAAATAGAGGTAAAAAAACACAGAGTGCTGTAGCGCAAACAGCGCGCCACCTATCGCTCTCCGTGCTTCAGCCCGAATCTCTTGATAATGTGTTCTTTGATTACTTCTCTCAAACAAGGTGCGCTCTTTCAATTGTTGTTGCGTATGGGAAAATTCTGCCTGCGCGATTCATCAAACACCCTGCGTGCGGAACAATCAATATCCATACATCTTTATTGCCGCGTTACCGAGGAGCCTCGCCTGTACAAGCAGCACTTCTGAACGGCGACACAGAAACAGGCATCACGCTTATGCGTATGGATGAAAAAATGGATCACGGACCTATCATCGCTCAAAAGCGACTCGCCCTTCTTCCAGACGACACACCTGAGAGTGTATTCCAACGTATGACTCCGCTTGCTATCTCTCTCCTTGAACACTATCTCCCCAAAATTCTTGCAGGCACAGCACCCGAGAACCCACAAGACCACAGCAAAGCTTCGTACACAAAATTGCTCACTCGCACGAACGGATGCATTGATTGGACTATGCCTGCTCTCGCTATAGAGCGAATGGTTCGCGCGTTCACCCCTTGGCCTGGTGCGTATTCTTTTTTAGAAAACAAACGAGTCAAGATTCTCAAATGTGGTGTAACAAAAGATTCTCACGCAGACTCCTCACCAGGTACACTGATTGAATACAAGCAACAAGGACAGAAACCAAATCTTGCTGTTGCAACAGGAGGCGGTATTCTTGTTCTCTATACTATTCAACAAGAAGGCAAAGAGCCACAAGACGCACAGGTTGTGTACGCAACCCAACCCACGATTATTGGTCGCGTATTGCAATCACAGTAGATGTTTTTGTCAGTCACCACATACAGCAGCACGACCACCCCTTTTCTCAATCCCCATACCATCGCAATTACCCTGTAACCCTATATCTACAATTCGTAAACACAATAAAGATAGTGCATTGTTGTTTGCGGAATACTTGCTCACACTATCTCTATACAATAAGCCGTCTTTTTGTTATACAGAAACTATACCCTTTTGCCCCCATCGTCTAGTGGCCCAGGACATCAGCTTCTCACGCTGGAAACAGGGGTTCGATTCCCCTTGGGGGTACTACATTCGTGAATCAAAAACAAATCCTCTCTTACGGTATTGAGTAGTGATGGAATTTGAAATGCTCTATTTTACGCTTGTTCTTGCTGGTTTGTTCACTCACTTTGCTCTTATCCACACAAACCCCCTTGACAAAAAAACAAGCATAGATTATACTGATATTGTACTTGCGAAAGTGAGTACACTTTGCTTCTGTCGTCTCTCATAGGATCTTGTATTCTGTGATTGATGGCAGAAGTGCTGTGTCTATCTTTTTATATAGTATACTCTGCTTGCATTGTATATTTATATAAGAGGTAGGCACTGTACTTCTGCTCTCATTTTGAGACATATATAAGGCAATCTACTGCTATAAAGCAAAAATCAAGTAATAGTTCATTATAATTATAAAGCCCGAAATGCATATATATATATATTGGGGTCACATACAAAAAATAAGCCCTTGATATTGTATGTGTTGTCAGTGTTATTTGTGGTGCTCTTGATAGTAGCACTGTTTTTTATTATATTGCAGCAACAAAAAATAGTAGCAAATACAGATACGTTGCCAACTATTGGCTTTGATCATAATGCAGTTACGATTAGTGAAGGTGGTAATATGGCGATAATAGTTATATCACCTAAGAATGTTACTAATTCTGGTCCTTATTTTGATTGTAGTCTACCACGTGTAGATTATGGTCGCGGGCTACAATGTGCTCTTGTTCCAGGATCTCCCAGCAGTATTCCCCCGAACGTTTCTGATCTTAAAATCACAATGAACGGTACGGCAACCCAAGCAGACTATTTTACAAAATTAAATGCTTCAAGTGGTACAATACACTTTGCAGTATGGGCACAGGCTGATAACAAAATTGAGGGCGACGAAACTTTCACTGTTAAAATATTGCCTAATGCAACAAAATATAAAATTGCCGAGCAAAACACTCTAACGGTGACCATAAAAGACACGACTAAACCACCACTCAGGGCAAAGGTTAAGGTTGAAGATGCTACACAAGGAAGTGATATTACAATAACAGTAGAATTGGATAGACCTGTTGTAGGAATAGATCCCACATACTATCTTACGACAATAGCAAACTGTGATGGAACTAACTGGGCTCCCCCCGAAGCTACTGCTGCTAAATTCAACCTTAATGCAAGTGCAAGGTGTGGTAGTAATAATCAAGCAGTTATAGATAATGATATGGTGAAACCATCAAGCAACATAGCCTTCAAATACATAGCAATCCCCGTTGGTACAACTACCGGCTCGGTAACGTGGTCTACGATAAGCGATAGTGATACCAGAGACGAGACACTTTTGTTCAAGGTTGCTCCTTCCCGTGGATATTATTCTGGTTGGCTGGATTCCAGCACCCCTCCTACAGCAGGTAGAGAAGATGGACACAGTTTTTGGAGAGCACGAATTCTGGCGCATGATAGCCTCATCGATTCCAATATCTATAATCCTTATCCTCGTAAAATTACCGGAATAATTGATGATGAAAAAACCCACGATTCTATTACAGTATCGTGGAACAAGGATTCACATGCAGACAAGTACAAATTACAATATTGGGTGAAAACGCAAAAAGATACTACTCTAACAAGCCACGATATAAAACAAAACAAATCGGTATACAAAATTACAGACCTCAACCCTGATACTGAGTACGTCATAACGGTGACGCCATATGCAGATGGTAAATTCTACACTGAGTTTGTCAGCGATAGTCTTGTAGTGCGTACACTATCTACGTCGCCATCTTTTAGGAGGGCAATGATTTCTCAACAACAAGAACCTCAGCAACAGCAGCAAGAAGAACCAATTTCTATTCCCCTATCAGCAGATCATCCATTAGTCAAATATGCTATTCTTATTGAAAAAATTGAAGTATATCTCAATAGTCAAGATTCCAATATCGATAGCGATCAATATAAACAAAGATGGTCACGAGTCTTGAAAAATCTCCAAGCATTTCTGAGTAATGTTTTATCTTGATAATTTGTAGTCAACTCTTTATACAAAAGAGATACCACGACATATCGTGGTATCTCTTTTGTATAAGCACAACATATTGATTACAACACTACCCACCTTGACAGAATAATGTTTTTATACTATAAAATAAGGGTGTCAAAAAAACCTGAAAGGAGATATGGCGCAATGAATTTTCCACGAACAGGGACTCGTCGCCATTTCAACGGAACAGTCAAACAGGAAATTCACCGTCGCCCTGATGGGACAGTGGAAAAGAAAATTCTCTTCCGTCCTGATGGAAACAAGGAACGAGAGGTTCTCTACTACTGCGACGGGGTGACGCGTTTCCGAGAGATAGAACTTCTCTACAACTCCAGCAACACGCTGGAACGAGAAATCTGCCGTCGTCCTAACAAAATGGTAGAATGGGAGACCATCCATCACCCTGATGGAACAACCGAGAAAATCAGTGTGTGTCCTGTCAACACTCTTGCGGGGAGAGGATAAACCCCCGCACTTATTTTTATAATAAAAATAAGTGCGGGAAACTCACCATCTGTACTAAAAGACTTTATATAATATAGTATCTCAGCAAAGAGCACAGGAGTGATTTTGAAATGCTTCCCCTACATACTCGTGCGATAAAACAAACGAATCAAAGTGTGAAGAAGTGTCTCCTTCCACAATACGATGGACTGTATCAGGGTTATTTTCTGCAAAGGTAAACGCAGAAAAACCACAGAGTAAGGCAAATAATAGGAGAAAAACAACGTAGTACACTGTTCCCCAGACCGTATCTAATATCTGCCCTTCCCACCCTATTTTAATATCTACCTGCATAATTTTTCGTTATTCACATCGTACTCGCGAGTATAGCGATATACAATCATATTTATTTTCATACTTCTTTCTTTTTCGCCACTATCATACAACATAAAACCTCAAAACGCAATACTGTTGTACTCTGTAGCGCATTATATTATACTAATGAATATGAATACACAAATACAACTCAAAGATCTTACAAAAACCTACCAAGATGGTACGCAATCATTTACTGCACTCCACGACATCAACCTTTCTATCAAGGCGGGAGAACGGGTTGCAATTATTGGAAAATCAGGCAGTGGAAAATCGACGCTTATGCATGTTATGAGCCTGTTAGACTCACCTACTGCAGGCGACGTTTTGATAGAAGGTAAATCTGTATCTCGTATAAATGAGTATCAAAAAAATAAGTTGCGCAATAAAGCATTCGGCTTCATATTTCAACAGTTCTTTCTTAATCCACAGCAGAATGTGTTGCACAACGTTGCACTCCCACTAAAAATTGACGGAGTTCCATCAGCTGAACGAAACGAAAAGGCAAAAAGTCTCCTCAAAAACGTTGGTTTGGAAGACAAAATGAATGAAAAAGCAGTAAACCTTTCAGGAGGACAAAAACAACGCGTTGCGATAGCACGAGCGCTGGTGAATGACCCCCTTGTTATTTTTGCAGACGAGCCAACAGGCAACCTGGACACAGAAACAGGTAAACAAGTTATAGATCTTCTCCTTCAGTACAACGAAGAAAAAAATATTACGCTTGTCGTTGTGACACACGATGACGATATTGCAGAAATATGTAAAAAGCAAATCCACCTATCAGATGGAAAAATAACCAAGAAATAACTACTACGATATATGAAAATTACAGATTATATAATCACTGCCCAACAGAATCTTTTTCGTCAAAAACTCCGCACATCTTTGACAATGATTGCTATTTTTATTGGAGCTCTCACCCTTTCACTGACCAACGGTATTGGTGAAGGCGTACGTAATTTCTTCACAGACCAACTCTCGTCAGCAGAATCAGAAAATACAATCCTTATCGTTACCAATCAAACAAAATTTTCAACCGAAGATAGTGGATCTCCGGTTGGATCAATACCTGAATATAACCCTGAAAAACAATCTTTAGATGGATTTGCGTTCACGATTCTCACACAAGAACAGTGCGATTTCTTGCAATCTGACCAAAAAATAAACGATAATCTTTCACTAAAAGACGCTGTTCAATCTGTATACTGTGGCTATCCCCTACAAATAGAGTACATCACGAACCCACAGGAAGATAAGAGATACATTGCAGACATATCAACGTACGTTCCTGAAATTCGTGTAGAATTATTAGCAGGTCGCCTCATAACCAAAGACGATGAAAACGCAATTGTTGTGAGTGAGCGGTACGCAACTATATTGGGATTTGAAGAGCCGCAGGACGCTGTTGGTAAAACAGTTCATGTTGGAGTAGAAAACCCAACAAGTGTTATCAAAGAATTTCCTGTAACGATTGTTGGAGTACAGCCCAACTCTTTTGTCAACGGCGGGCAACCATTCGGCAACGAGTCACTCGTTCGAGAAATGTACCAATACGCTGTTGGCAATAACGAAAAACTTCTTGATTCATACTCGGGGGCAATAGCTGTTCTTGATTCTGACCTATCAGAGGACGATGTTTCAGAAGTACGTTCCTATCTCCACGCAGAAAATTTTGAAACAGAGACATTCGAAGAGATTATAGGAAGGTTTGTTCTTCAGTTTATAGATTTGGCAAGATGGGGTCTCAATTTATTTGCACTTGTCGTACTCCTTGTTGCAGCATTCGGTATTGCCAACACGATCTTAATGAGCGTATATGAAAGAACTCGCGAAATTGGATTGATGCGTGCATTAGGAGCATCAAAGAAAAACGTCTTCTTCTTAATGAGCTTCGAAGCAATGATACTGGGGTTCTGGGGCGCTCTTATAGGACTTATTGGGGGGATTGTTATAGGAACTATCCTTTCAAGCATAGCATCAAATACAATACTGGAGGGCATTGATGGGTTTACACTCTTTGCATTCCCTATCCTTTCCTCAATAGGTATTGTTGTTCTCATCATCCTTATATCTTTTATCGCCAGCATCATCCCTGCAATCAAAGCAATGCGACTTGACCCAATCAAAGCACTACGGCACGAGTAATACGATGTGTATGTCAAGAAAAATAGAGATAAAAAATCAAGACATCAACGCTCTACTCAACATTCAAAGTCCTGTATTCCCAAAATATGCGACGCAAATCCTCAATCTCGCGAATAGAAACGCTCAAGGAACAAGGCCCAAAATAGTTGGAAATATGAGTGAGTTGATACAAGAATTTCCAGGAATAACGATTGAGGAATGGAAGATATGTGGTACATTCAAAAACAAACACACTCTATAGAGTGTGTTTGTTTTTGAACTTGACTTTGTTTGTTAGTTTAACATTGGTACAAAATCAATCCATCCTTCAAAGCAATTATATTCTAAGTTCCCGACTTCGCGGTAACAATTCAAAGCTTGTTGTTCTAATTTGCGTTGTTCTTGTTTCTCATCATATCCTTCAGGATATGTAGTACCAGAACTGGTTGTTCTTGCTGGTGAGAGTGATGAACCATTGTTGTTCTGATTATTTCGTTCACTAACTCTTACTGGGTCTCGTACAACCGTTGGTTGTGTTTGTCGTGGGGTTATAGCCCAAAATGAATCAGCGCTGTCAAGAATGTAATAGGTTGTTCGGCTACTATCCCCAGAGTATCGTACGTTAAACTCACTTGCTTCTTGCTCCCAACGAATACCTGGTGTTAGTTGATTTTGTTCACACAATTCGTGAAGGGCAATATAGGAACTGTGAAATATAATCTCTACGCCCTTTTGTTCATCATCACCATAATCTTGGTATCCTGTTGGTATTCCTGTGTATGGGCGTAATACCGTTGTTCCATCAGTGTCGTATATAGGTGATTTATAATCACACGCATCCGTTTGTCTACTGTTGAGTATAAGATACAATCTATCTTTTTCTGCTTGCTTCTCTTCGTCTGTTAGGCTTAGATAATCTTTATTATCTATGTCATCGTATGCTGCGTTTAATTCTGTACTGTATTGCCAGAACCCTTTGTTTCCAGCAATCGGATTGATATAAATCCTTCTACTCATTCCAGTGTAAGAAGTTGTTGTACCTGATGTGTCATACCTTACTCTTTCATCTCCTACTTGGTATCCTCCTATATGGCTATAATCAGCAGCTCTACTCTCTGATTGAGCCGTTCTAAACTCAGCAGTTGCCTGATCAAATATGGTATGCAACTCTGCTAACCAATCTAAAGTCTTCTTTATTCGTGCTGCGTCATATCCATTATTTACAGTCAGGCTATAAGTTCCACCATCTGTCTTTGGTTCAATATAGCAGTAATCATTGGTAGAAATATGTGTAGGACACGCCTCTACATGATAATGGTCTGGGTCATTTGTATCAGTGTGTGCTACTGCTTTTGAAACATTAAAAAAATATACCGCTCCTACTGCCATAAGAGCAATGAATATATATATATATAAGATACTGAGATTATTGATACGTTTTTCATTTTAAATTTGAATTATTATACATATATCATACCACTATTATTACTCAGAGGCAACCCCTGCTCTTGATATCCACAAGCGCGTGTAGTATAAAAATAACACACAACCCATGCAATGAAAGGAGCTACGATGTTTGAGAAAGAAGAAATTCTTCTTGAGCTGATGGTAAACAGACATGAAGTGTTCCGTCCAGGCGGAACACTTGCAGAAAGGCATTACTACTCTACTTACGCGCTCAGCTGGATAGAACTCTATCACGCAAACGGCACTATAGCCAAAACAGAGTTCTATCGCCTGCCGTGTCACACACTTTCTTCGCAAAATTTCTACCAACCCGATGGCACACTGATGATGCGGTGCACTTACTACTCTGATGGCACACCTCGTCAGACTATTTTCTATGACCGTCACGGTTTCATCAAAAAAGTAATCGCATTCTACTAACTTCATACAAAAAGACCTTCCAAAAACAAGGTCTTTTCTTTTTGCTTCAGAATCAGATTTCCAACTCATTGCTCTTTTTTCAAAAACAAAAACCCTGTGAGGGTTTTTGTTTGGATGATGCGTGTTCTTTTTAGCACTCGCCACCCATCATACATACATTGGTCTCTGCATCCCAAACAAAGTGCTCATAGGGTGTATCAGTGCCGCGAAATTTCTTTTGTATTGCCCAACATTGCTCCTCTGTGATGCTACCACACGAAATTGCTGTACATGTTTCTTGAGAGCTATCAAAGAAAAAGCCAGGTGTTTCTTGGGTGATTACAGTACCACCTGTATCTTCACACAGCCCTTTTGCCTCCTTTGATTCTGAGAAAAAGGAATAGACAAGAAAAATAATCAGGGCGGTAATACCGAAAGAAACAATGAATCGCAGAATGCGTTTTACGATATTGTTGTCCATAGAATAAGGTATAAATGCTTGTGCATATCAATAATAATGCACAATACCATAATACAATATATATATAGTGTCAATGTAGCGTATCCACAAATTTCACATACTCAATACATCAACGGGAATCTTGATTATCTTATCGTCGCCCAGCAATGGATCTCCGCGTCCGTCTCGGTTGCTTGTTGTAATATAAAGTGCGTTCTCTGCTTCGTGGTAACGAACTGTGCGTATTCTACCAAATGTATCTGTGTAGAATTTTTTCAGTGTGCCCGTATGTATGTTGTAACCGTATAATGCACTTCCTCGCAACCCTCCAAAAAAGAGAGTGTCGCCAACAAACGAAGCAGATGCAGGTGCCCATGTTTCACTTCCCGAATGCAATACTGGTGCTACAAATCCACTTTCTGTTTCACTCCCCTGTAATAGTGGCCAACCATAATTTGTACCAGGTTGAATTTTATTTATCTCATCTAACCCAGACAAAGAGCCAGATCTGCCGTGTTCTGTGCTCCAAAGCGTGCCATCTTTGTCCCATGCAAGCCCTTGAGGATTCCGGTGCCCAAGAGAAAATATAGCACTACCAAAAGGATTATTAGGCGCTGGAGCACCCTCATCAGTTACTCGCAGTATTTTTCCTGCAAGTGAGTTTCTGTCTTGTGAAATATTTGGAGTGGTCGCATCGCCCGTTGTTATATAAAGATATCCATCGGGACCAAAGTCTATCCGTCCGCCGTCGTGATATATCGCTCCTGGTATAGTGTCTATAATAACTTTGTTGTTGGATAAATCAGTATCATGCAGAGTAAAACGTTCTACACGATTTATTGTACCCTGCTCTATCTGTTGCGTACTATAGAGATAAATATAATTATTTTCTTCAAATAACGGGTGAATTGCGACGCCGAGCAGTCCACCTTCTCCTCTGTGATGTGCGCCAACCTGCGTGATGTGAATACGGGTACCGTCCTTCCTTATTCTACTCAAGGTACCGTTTCGTTCTGTTGCCACTATATCGCCATCAGGCAGAAACGCAATATCCCATGGTATTTCAAGGTTATCTGCAATAACTGTGTACGTATCAACATTATCCTTTGGCATTACATCCTTTGTTGATGGGCGTTGCGTATCTTGGATTTGCTCATTTTCTTGTGTATTTTGGCTCTGCTCATTTTCCTGCGCATCTTGACCAAACAACAACACCCCACCAACAACGGCAAAGATTATAAAAACGAATAAAAATAGAAAAAGAAAACGATTAGGCATTGCTTATAGTGTACATTTTTACTCTATAAAATGAGTATCTATATACAATTATTTACTTTCTTTTTGTTGTTGCACGTACATACTGCTTATCGTGCCGACGCTTGTTCCATAAGTATTTTCACATAATTTTACAAAAGGACTGACACTGAAAAACCCATCTATCAAAATATATGCCTCCCACAATAAATCCTTTTCACTATTTTCCACTAAATTAACCTGAAGACCTACATTTTTCATATCATCATACATCAAAGGTCGTGTATGGCTTTTATGAATATTGTAATTGCCAAAATATGATGCAATTTTCTTTATACTCGTTCTCTTATTGCTAGAGTTCTTAAACATATAATCCGTTAACCATTTTTCTGCCAACTCTCTTGATAAATCCTCTGCTTTCTCACATACCTCAAGTATGTCAATCGAATAATCTTCGATGAGAGGAATATATGCTGGTAAGCTCTCTACTCCATTATTTTTAAATGATTCTTTCATCTTTTCAAAACCGTCTAATATAGATCGTGCAGGAACAAAGCGCATCCCATTCTTCGATGGAATTCCAACTTGAGGATCTACTGGGCCCAATGTAGCACTCGGGTGCATTGAAATACTATCACCAGATAGTGCAAGGAGTGTAGCTGCAGAATAAGCAGAATGTGGTATTAAAAAATGAACCTCCTCAAATCTTTTGCGGAGTAGTTTTACTATTCTTTCTGTAGCATTTGCATCTCCACCAGGACTATGTAATAGAATATCTACACTTCTTACATTACTTTCTATAGAATCTATTACATCAGTAAAATAACGAATATCTTGAATGTCTATATTATTAGGAGTACCAGGCAAAGCATTTTCTGTAAATCTTGACGCATAAACAATGAGTGGACGACCGCGTTGTTTTTCTATATCCTTATAACAATTGATCCTCAATTCTAATAATTCACTGGGGTTAATGCCTTGTTGACTTGCTGCCTGAATATAGTTTTGCCAATCTTTTGTATTTTTAAAAATTCTGCGTTGTTGATTTTTCCCCATAAATATTAATATCAAAATTAGAAGTGGTGGGCACAAAATGAATATGGGATGGCTTTCGCTCACCCCTTAATTTATCTAATATATCAACCGTTGCCCTATATCTATCGTAAGCAACAAAGCTATTATTGAGCTTTTTAATGTTTTTCTTTCCTGCGATTTTTTCAACTATTCTTTTGCTGTTCTTCATAGTGAATTAATTGATATTAACTATACATCATATTTATATAATAACCTACCAACAGAAAAAATCAATCAATACAACCTTTCTCTTTATGAAAATAATACATATTTTTTCACTGGTGGCGTCGCATTCTCCGAATCGTGTCTATGGTGTATGGAATCCAGTATTTATGCGACACACGAATATCTTGTGCGTGAAGGTAGTCTTTTCCAATTCCTCCAAATCCCTTTTTGAACTTTGTAAGCCCAGCCCACGGATGGTGTGGGTTGGTGCTCTTTGTAATACCCCAAAAGTTATACATTGTTTTACCTGCGTGCTTTGCGTCTTGAATTGCCCTCCATTGCAATGCGTACGAAGATGGTATCTTTGTGTGGTGTGATGAGTTTGCACCGTGGTGATAGTACGCGTTATTGCCGTAGTAAATAATGATAGCAGAGGATAAAACGGTGTCGTTCCAACGTGCGGTATAGAGTTTTGCATCTGATACTCCGCCCCTCTTTTTGAACTCATCTATCTCTGTTCGTAAAAAGGATCGCGCAAAAGGAGTAAAGTGATGTTTTTGAACTGTATCGTTGTACAGTCCCATAAATGAGTCCAAGTGCTCATCGTCTGTACTGGATTCAATAACTACCCCCTCTTTGTCTGCGCGCCTAATGAGATTTCGTGTTGTTTTGCGCATATCCAACAACAGATCTTTTTCTGTTTTTTCAAGCGGCAACATCCATGAGTTCTCAGCGTGCATATAGATTGGAGCACCTCTGTACCCTAACCGAGACACCAGTGTTTTGTTTTTTGGCGTATCCTCTAATAGAAAACTCACGCGGATAAAAGAAGTGCCACGTTGTATCGCCTCTTGTCGTAAAAAATGCGAGATCTCCTTTATAACCTTTTGTACATCTGCGTTCTGTTTGAAAATGGGACCATGCGGCACAAACAAAAACGCACCCCGCTTTGCGCGAACAACAATCGCTAAGAAAACAGCAATAAGGTTTGAATCCTCGTACACACCGATGCGAAGAATGTCTTCTTCGGTTTTCTTCTGCACCTCACCCCACGCCCAGGAGTGAAGAAATGAGTACGAATCTTGCTCTACAACGAACGAGTCCCATATAGTACTATTGTGAATTGGTTGAAGTCTCATACTATGTTGTAACAACAAGATGTATGATTATCTCTGCGTCTCGTTGTGTGGTGTGAATGTGTGTTGGTAAATTAACGACCCGTTCTGCAACCCACTCTGCAACAGGACACATTCCATCTCTGTACTGCATTTTTTCCTTATCTGTGCCAACTGGATCAATCACATTCTTATACCAATCGCCAAGAATGATGTGGCGTTTTTTTGCCTGTCGGATAAGGGTTGCCGCGTTATCGCACTGGATGGGGTATCGTAAAAAAATGTCCCCTTGTTTGGTTCTTGGCGTTGCGATTGCTGCTATACCTGAAAACGCATCAGCGTATAATCGTGCAATGTTCTGCCTGTGTGCATTAAAAAGTGATAACCTCTCAAACTGTGAAAAGGCAATGGCTGCTAAACTATTCGGTAACGTGCACGGAAAGTATGCGGGCATCTCTCCTTTTTTCTCGCCACTGGTCACTGCCTTTGAGAGCATCTTCGTCTTTTGTGCAATAACGAGTATGACTTTTCCAATACTGTACCGATAGAGCTTCAACGCAACAAAAGTAAGAGGAATGTGCAATAGTTGCTGAGCAATCCACCAATACGATGGTGTACTGCACTCCTCTTTATATGCAGTCTCAATACCTTCTTTGTGCTGTTTTTGCGCAACAACACCGCCACCATAAACTGATGAAATAACTTTATCCCTTCCAAAGCTGAATATGGCAACATCTCCAAATGAACCAATATTTTTTTCGTTGTGCGTAGCACCCAGGGAATGAGCACAATCCTCTATGACAAGAATGTTGTTTTGTCGCGCTATACCTTGCAGAATCGCAATATCCGCGCTTATACCAAATGTATGCTGAAGAATGATTACCTTTGTTCTTTTTGTTATTTTTTTGCGCACATCTGCTGCCGAAAGGTTGTATGTATCCTCCTCAATATCGCAATACACGGGCGTTGCGCCAACCCACAGGATAGGGTTGACAACCGCATTACACGAAAACGCTTGCAGTAGCACCTCATCACCCCTCTGAACACCTGCTCCTCTCAAGGCAACATACAACGCACTCCGTCCGCTATTGGTAAGATACACAGAGCCACCAAAGCGCGACTCCAGAGCCTTTGTGAGACGAGCAGTATAATCTCCGTGTTTCCACCGCCAAAACAGGAAGAATAGACGAATACTCCTCCACACATCGCTCTTTTGAACATTAGGAGACAGTGAAATATGTAACACAATACCATTGCTTACTATCATATTTTACCATACCCTGATTGGTACTCTATTTTTTCTTTTTGTCTTTTTTGTTCTTTTGATCTTTTGTTGCGTTTTGATTTTTCTTGTCCTTGGATTTCTCTGATCCATTACCGTTCTTCTTTGCCAACAAGCCTTGAGTGATGCTTGGGTTGATACGATTCTCAAGCAGAATGATGTCTTGTTTCTGCACCATTTCTTTGATATGTTGCACTACTTGGTCTGGTTTTGTAATACAGAGCATTTTATCTTTGTGCATACCGTGTTTTACTGCTTCTTCGTAAAGAATAGGAAAGTAATCTTGCGAAACAACGATACACGCATCACACACCTCCCCTATCTTTGCTCCGATATCCTTATGCGCTTTTTCTGCAATACTTCCTAATTCAATAAGGGGAAGGAAAATCATAATTTTTTGCTTCCCTTGCATCCTTTGCAACACATCCAAGGCTGCGAACACGCCGTGCATATTTCCAGAATAACTATCATCTATCACCAGAGATTCGTTCAAGCCATACAAAGGCTTCAACGTATGCTCTATTGACTCAATCTTCTTGATGCCTTGTCGTATCTCGTCAAAACTCATACCAACCTCCCGTGCAACAGTTATCGCGCCCATCAAATTGCTCACATTATGCTTACCCAATAAATCAGTGGTAATGGTTTCAGTTTTTTGTTTTTGTCCCTCACGCACTTTTATCTCCGTCCCTTTGTTGATATATTTTGTTGATTCAGCACGGACACCTGGAGCGTTCTTATCAACAAATGCGTTGCTTGCGTACAGTCGTTTTGGTTTTTCACACTGATAGAATAAATCTTTGACAATATCGTTATCACCATTGAACACTGCAAGTCCTTTTTCAGGCAGCGCTTCAATCAATTCATACTTTGCTTTTTGTGTATTTTGCATACTCCCAAACAACGAGAGGTGCTGTGGTCCTATACCCGTAAGAACACCAATGGTTGGTTGAGCAATAGATGCAGTTGTGGCTATTTCTCCTTTTTTATATGCTCCCATTTCTGCAACAAAGATGTCGTACGAATTGTTCAAATCGTTCAGGATTGTTCGTGCAACACTCATCTCAGTGTTATTGTTCGCAACTGTTGTCAAAACTTTAAATCGCTCCGAGAGAAGTGCTACAATAAACTCTTTTGTGCTTGTTTTTCCATAACTACCTGTAATTCCAATAACGAGCAAACCCTTCATCTGTTCTCGTTTTCTGCGAGCCCCTTCTAATATGCGTCTCTTCATTATCCGTGCGATAGGCGTTGAGACAACAACCCCGATTGAGCACAGCACAGGAGCCAAGAAGTCAATAGTAACCAATGCTACAAGGAGATAGGTGTTGTCAAACTGCAGTACTGCGGCGACAATACCAAGATGTACGAGAGCAGAAACAACCAATACCATAGCAGCCCGAGACGTTATTTGTGGATAGTGTGTCTCTTTTCTTCGCACTTGCTCAAAGAAACGGAGAAGCATTAAGACATAGAATGCGAGAATGGCGACAGAAAGAGGCCAGTCTATAAACCAAAACCCTTGCCATAGTACCATCACAACGCTCATACAGAGCAGTGCAAGAGACAACAAAAAACGTGCGTTCAAAATAGTTGCACGAGAAGATGGGAGCTCAAAGTACGCCGTCATTCTGTCCAACCGATACTCCTTTATTTGCCACACATAGGTCCAGAAAATAATGTTTTTCAACGCAGTCAGAACCCAAAAACCGAGAATGGCAAGATGGAGAAAAATAATGACATTATCGTTCATAGTGAAAGAGGTTTTTTATGAAGAAAAGTAGTGATATGCTCTGCTAATAGTGCAGGGCATTCTCGTTGCAAAGAATGACCTTTGTCTTTGCATACTATCAAGGTACTGTTCGCAAGCAATGTGTCTGCAAGGCGCGCGTCTTTCAAAGGTGTTGCAGAATCTTTATCCCCCCACAATAACAGAACAGGAATTGTGATTTGACGTAGGTAGTGTTGCAATGGTTTTTCAATAACACGGCTCATCACTACACGCATTGTTTCAGATGCAGTGTAGTAATCTTTAACACCAATGAGGGCATACAATCCTTTCCTGCAATACTCGCGAAACCGTGAGAGGAAAGGGATGGAAAAAATACGATTGCCTGCTTTACTTATAATAAAAAAAATCCGTACCCTTTTTTTACGGTGTCGTTGAATACCTGCTGCCCCACATAAAATAAGAACATCCAGCGAATCCTGATATAGGGACGCATACTCTATCGCAACCCTTCCTCCAAAAGAATGACCCACAAGCACAGCGCGAGGAATATCTAATGATACAACAAGATTGCGGACTAATGCAACATATTCGGTCAAACTCCAGTCACGCGGAGGTTCAGGAGAGAGTCCAAAGCCTGGTAGGTCGGGAACTATCACGCGATACCCCTGTTGCGATAAGAGCTGGGCAACATCTTGCCAGCCTTCAGAAGAAGAACCCCATCCATGCAAAACAAGAAGAGGTACCCCCTTATCTCCGTACAGCGACACTGCAATGCGCACGCCATCAATCGTATAAAATTCCATACAGTATAGTATTTCTCTATAGTATATTTTTTTATTGTTTTTTTCAAGACAACAGTGGCTTATTCGTGCCTCCACGGCGTATCGTTCACGCCGTTTTCATGATTTGAGTATCGCGCGAGCGTAAAAAATACATCCGATAAACGATTGATGTAGGATAAAACAGTAGTATCTACTGGTTGTTTTTGTGATAATTCAACGCAATGCCTCTCTGCCTGCCGCGTCAAAGCGCGGCACATGTGAAGCACTGCTGCTGTTTGTGTGCCTGTGGGAACAATAAAGGCATTGAGGGGCGGTAAATCTTTCTCGTAGGTTACAATGCACTGCTCAGCATACTCAAGGTACTCCTTTTTAAAAACAGGGATACGCTCATCGTCTTCATACCCTTCTTCAATACCAAGACGAGACAATGCAACAAAAAGGTGATTTTGTATTGTTTGGAGTACAGATTCTATTTCACTGTTATCGTTCGTTGTTCGCGCAAACCCAATCAGAGCATTGAGCTCGTCCAACGAACCTAAAGTGTGGAATCGAGCACTGTGCTTCAAAACTTTTTTTCCACTACCAAAAAGAGAGGTTTCACCTTGATCTCCTTGTCCTATACGTGGTTTGGGCATAGATATTTGAATGAATTGATAATCAATATTTTGTAGTCGTACAGTCGTTCTATTGGGCTAAACAGGATTTTACTTTTTTATGCATACACTGCCAGCACTGTACATAAAATTGTCTTTATACACGAAATGGGCATAAAAAAGTAAAATCCTGTTTAGTCAATCCACACATTAAACATACACGTTTTGTGGGAAATTTTTGACCACTTTTCCTATAAAATGAGATTGCTGCACAAACCCAAAATGACGGCTATCTGTACTGGTGTATAAATTGTCGCCAGCAACAAAATAGCACTGTTCGGGAATGCGCCACTCGTATCTCTGTTTTTGAGACACAGCTTCAGGCATATGCTTCTTCTGTGGAACATCGTCCACTGTAAAGATAGTTCCATCCAAACAAAGATGCGACCCTGGTGCAGCAACAATTCTCTTCAATAAAATACGTTTTGTGTATGGGTGGTACAACACAACAACATCTCCAGTCGTAGGAGCACGAAAAAGATACGATGTACGATTCACTAACACTGTGTCGCGCGGAGAAAATGTTGGTAGCATACTCCTACCCGCGACCTTCATCGTAAAAAATGGAATATGTTCACGCAACATACCAAAATACTACTCGATCTCTACGAGCTCTGCACTGCTTGGAAAAGCGCATCTACCTCTTCTACTGCTGTGCGTAAATCCTTTGCTAACTCTGTGTTGACTTCCCGCTTATTGCTTGAGCACAGCTTCACCGCCTTCCATAACACAGTGTGGAGATTAGGGTTGCTTTGTAAATGTTCTTCTTTGAAAAAATCAGCCCACAAGATACAAAGTTCGTCTTTGCATATTTGCGCCCAACGTTCTTTTGTTGCAGCATATCGCGCAATCGCGTGAGCATCGTCGTTCGCTTGCTGGATTTTCTCAACCATCACCTCAACAGTACGCGCCGCTGTTATGGCTTGTTCTGTTGTGTAAATACCACACGGAATGTCGCAGTGCGCAAACACAACTCCTCTTCCTATGATTGCGTGTAAGCAACGAACAAAAAAATATTTCATACTTTTATTTATGCAGATGCACCAAGCGCCTGTGTAATGGCACCCTTGTCAAAACCAACGATAATCGTTCCATCTATATCAATAACAGGAACACCCATCTGGTGCGTCTTATTGAGCATTTCGTCTCGTGCTGCCTCATCGGTCTCTACATTTTTCTCTGTGTACTCAACATTATTCTTCTGAAAAAACTCCTTTGCCTCGTGGCAAAAGTGACAGCTTGAAGTTGTGTAAATAGTAACCATAGAATTGTGTGCCCTCTCATCACCTCGTACGCTAACAAAATAAAGAGAGGATATTTAATTGATAACACTCTTTACCATACTATCATACCTATAGCCCTGATACAAAATATAGTTGCCACAGATCGACAACCGAAACAACAACGTATTCACCACTTATAGCGTTATAGTTATCAGCCTTGTTATATTATAGTACCTCGCTGATTAAGACAGACAAACGGATATCCATTTCTTGGTGGTCGGTGTCGTTTTGGTTGGTTATAAATAGAAGAATGATTATAAAAAAGAGTACGAAAATAATACTGGCTGCAAGAAAAAGCGGAGTGTGGTTTTTTGGCTTTCGTCTCAATAGTGGTACAGGTATCATAAAGTGAGATAACTATAATGAGAAGAACACCTCTATTGTACCATACGGTACGAATATGATACGATAACACTATCACATATCTTACGTAACGACACGAACCTATGGCAAAAATGACGCGAGAAGGATATAACCAGCTCAAACAAGAGCTTGAAAAACTGGAGAACGAAGACCGTCCTCGCATAGCAAAAATACTCAAGGACGCAATCGCACAAGGCGATTTATCAGAAAACTTTGCGTACCAAGACGGAAAAGAACGACAAACAAATGTAGAGGCACGTATAGCAGTCATCAAAGACGAACTCAAAAACGCAGAGATAGAAGAAAAAACATCATCAGGTATTGTGCAACTTGGATCAAAAATTGTTGTAAAAAGCGAAGATGGGTTAGAAAAAATATTCACCATAACAGGACGAGAAGAAATCAACCCCATGCAAGGCAAAATATCGTACGACTCACCGCTCGGAGAGGCGTTCCTTGACTGTGCTCCAGGTGACACTGTTGAAGTAACCACCCCATCAGGCATCAAAACCTATACGATTCTTTCTATTACATAACCCCCCTCTCCTTTCACTGCTCATTACTTCGGCAACGCTCTTGCCAAGGAGTTATCCTATATAAAGCATAGAAAAAGGAGTATATACTCCTTTTTCTTGTGTTGCAATGATTGAGAAAAAGTGTACGTTTATGAACACAGTATTGTCTGTGGGCAGTAGCACGCACCCCATAGCCCGCGTACCCAGTGCCGCGCATAGTACTCTGCCAGACGAAAGTGAGGTCGCAACTGATACGGGTATGGGTTTTGATAGTGCGTGTACTCATACGCATACCCATCATACACCAACGAAAAATTGACATTCACCCACTCCTCTTCTTGATAAACATACACGTAACGCAACAATCTATCGTATATATCAACATCACCTTGTGATGCATCGCTCACCAAAAAAACAGAATCGTGCTCCTGCAACATATACTCCAATCTCTCCTTTGCCTCTGGGCCAAAACACTCATCTTCAAAGCGATATAGATTTGCTATCTCAGGAGTATTAATACCGATAAGCCGTACAGATTGCACAGTATCACCAACCATAACATCTATTGTGTCGCCATCAACCACATCCACGATAGTGTGCCAGCCAGCTGACGCTGTGTCAGGTACTGTTATGCTCTGTTGTTTTGCGTGCTGAAGTTCAGAGAAAACAGGTGCAGACTGCTCTTTGTGCTGTTTCAAAAGAACACTATCATTGCTTGAAGATACAGCACCTCTCATGAGAAGTGGCAACACAAAAATCGTGCCAAATGACAAAAAAACGCACGATGCAATGAGAGTACTGGTTCGCATTCCTGTACTATATCACAGAAGGAGCACGAACAAAAATAATGCTATTCTTTTATATAATCCCTCTTCCTTTTTTTCTTATCCACATTGCGCTAAAAACCTTGCTCTTTTAACCCTTGAATACCGTTACAAAGAAATAGTATACTATACATAGCAGGAATGAAAAATCTCCCTGCATAGAAAGGAGATATCGATGTTCAACCTGCCCACGAAAGAGATGTCTGTTGGCATCATCATCCTTGGCATTATCCTCTTCATTCTGGTTGGCTAAGAATCCTGTCTGTGCCAACAACAGCAAGAGTGCCACGTATCAAAATAGAACTCTCCTTCTCTCATTCCTCTCCCCCTATGTTGCGACATACGGGGGCTTTTGTTTTTACACTAATCCTCCATAGCAACCCAAACAAAAACCCCTGCCCTGCTTGATGTTCTTCACCAAACAAGACAGGGGTGGATGGGATGCGGGCGCTTACACAACCCGCTTCAACCCTGCTACGTCGTCCAGGGAGCCCAGTGACACAACAGTGCTAATCTGAGAAGGAGCGTATCGCCTGAGCAACGTGGCAGCGTCAACAGGATCGACACTCACGATGTCGTCTCCTGAAATCTGCTTATGCCCAAACGGAGCGTAGTTGATCGCAGGACGGACATCGATGTACCACGGCACAGGAATGTCGTAGATACCTATCGCTGGCAGGCGAAACAGAATGTTGTATGGAGGGTCGTCGAGCGCCAACCGCAAACACCGCATCGCAACTACCAGGGCATCAGCGAGTTGTGCTAACACCTCTTCACCCCTCATCTCCCGCAAGAAGATGCCTTGGTCAGAAACAGGGAGATAACGAGGCAGAATCTGCATCTCGTAATCCACCTCTGGAGTAAAGGGACACGACACTTGCCACGAGCCGTTTTCGTACACCACCTGCTTATGTTTGCGAGCAGAGGCACACAAATCCTCAGTGAGAAACTTCCCGTGCGGCTTGTAGCCAAGATTCATACTCTGTGCCAAATGCTCTGCTTCCTCTTGGTCGCGTCCAGTGGTTAGCAGGTAGTAAGACGTTACTCGATCCATCCGATGTGCCACCTCCAGAGGAACGTGTTGTGTGGCGTACATCTGGATGTGCGGATGGGGAATCGTCTCCCCTGCTTGAGAACCGTAGTTCTGAAAGATCGAGAAGTGGCAGATGCTGGGATCCTGCTCGAGGATGTCATTAGCTCGTTCTGCCAACGCTCGAAGAGTCAACCACGCTTCACCTAGGGAGAAGTCCGCGAACGTATACGTGGGATAGTCCCAAATCAACAGATCTTGGAACCCGATGCCGACTTCTGTCCTGTACCCTTCAAGGAATTCCCCTCCCTCAACAGGAGAGGGAATCTCGTCAAACGCGTGACTCAGAGATGGGTACAGGTTCGGCAGAACCATCAATCGCCACTCATCTGTCTCCGAGTCCACGTACTTCAACACCGGAACCTCGCCCCTGGACTCAGGATCGGCGAAAACATCGCCCTTTTCAGGATGGACCTCGGGGTGCAAGGCGCGAACCGTCTTCGGGGCACCGCGGTTCTGTCGCGCAGGCGAGATGTACACCTTCCGCCCTGTGAATGGGTTCGTCCGAGTAGTCGGATAAGGAAGAGCCATTGTAGAACCTTTCCAGGTTGCAGAATACAGATCGTCTTCAAATCTGTATGTAATCACACCATAACACGAAACAAAATTAAATCAATTTCTTGTTGTAAATCCCCCAACCCTTTTGCAACCAAGCCAGACAGACGCAATACTATTGCTTCACAGATGTATTAAGTAAACAAAGTCCACCCCGTAGAGTAGTGGTAAAATGTCTTTATTCAACCAAAAACAAAACAACCCACAAGGTGTGGGTTGTTTTGTATGATGTACGCTTTTATACTATCAATCTATTGTTGATGTGTCAATCCTCAAGAGTTAGGTGTATATATGCGTAGTCCATCAGTGGAACAACCGTTAGTGTATGTGTACTTATGTAATCTGCGGTCTTTGGTTGTGTCGCTATACACCCAACGGCATCTATTGGTGCATTGCGCCCGCCTGCACCTGTTGTTATCCCACCATACGCATTCCTTTGTTGGCTCACCCTCACACTCCCTCCTAACTCTTGTGATTGGAGCACTCACACAATTTCCATTCTCACATTTCTCATTGCTTCCACAACTCCCTATTGTTGTGTGTTCCTCTCTTGGTTGTTTAATAACATATCGTACTGAACCTCTTGGGAGGTTTTCAGCTTCACCGTTATTATTCAATCCCCAACAGGTACCACTACAAAGGTTAGAGCCCGATGCAGAACTACATACTTGTTTTGTTGTTTGTTCTTGGAGGTATTTCTTTGTATCACCTTCAAGACAGGTTCTTTTTGTTATATCTTCTGCATCCCTCCACGCACATACTCCTTGTGGTTCTATACATCGTCTTACGTCGGGGGTACATATCTGGTTGTTGCTACACTCCATATTGTTTGTTCTACCGTGCCCGAATGGTGTGGGACGCTCACCTGCATTCCACCATAGATTATTCCAATAACAACGCCCTTGACAATCGGTAGTACCTTCATACTGACACCGCAACGCACGGTCAAAATCGCCAATGGTGTTAGGGATGGTGATAGTTGATGTTTCTCTGTTTTCTCCGACATTAGAACAAGACCATTCGGGGCTGGTGCTAACACCATATCTTGAAGTATATTCCCACCTACAAGCAGGTATATCTACACACCTTCTGCTATCTGCGACACATTGTTGGGTTGTGGTACAGGTTTTGACATTCTCGTGCAACCTGTCGCCTATTACGCGGCTATATCCCAAACTACGAATCCCACAACTATCACATTCACAAACAGTCAATGCAACGGGAGATTCAGTTGATATGTTGCTATTACAAGAATACGTAGAGTCAAGATTAGGAAGTCGTATGCTTGATAGGGTGCAAGATGCACCCTTACTAACGATATTGGTACAATCGTATTCAACTCCATAAGGATTGAGTAATGTTTTTGGTACGGTGCTTACCGTACATTGAGAGGGAACATTCTGTTGTTGAGGAGTTTGTTGTTGTACTCCTTGTTGATTATTCTGTGGTACTCCTTGCTGAACGGGTGG
>VXOY01000003.1:0-936 GCA_009839835.1 Candidatus Spechtbacteria bacterium SB0662_bin_43
ATGATACAAAATTATACACACGTTAGCCACACAAAAAATTGACAACTATTGTAAAAATATATTAAATAATAATAAATTACCTTATCCATACTATGTTCAACCTACGGAAACCAAAAAGAAAAGGGATGTTTGAAGATTTCAGGAACCAGTTGCTCAAAGAGGCAAAAACTGAAAAGGAGAAACAGGAAATCAGACAAAAATACACCGATGAATTTTTAGAAATAGCAGATAAAAGCTTCAAAGAAAACCTCTATCCTGCTATGAAAAAACTCTCAGAAGAATAGAGTATGGTTTTACAATTGCCAGATAAAGATTCGTATAAAAACTTTATAGAATATTGTAGTCGCAATAGAAATAAAGATATCTTCAGTATTTTTAACAAAGAGGATCCATACGATAAAACAACGGTTTTTGATTTTATAGATAACCACTGGATAGACTACACATATTCCAACATTGAAAAAGTTATCAGAAGCGATTTATACAAAGGCGA
The DNA here is from genome assembly GCA_009839835.1 of Candidatus Spechtbacteria bacterium SB0662_bin_43. Lineage (GTDB taxonomy): Bacteria > Patescibacteriota > Minisyncoccia > Spechtbacterales > 2-12-FULL-38-22 > VXOY01. The sequence goes on from VXOY01000003.1 coordinate 494, forward strand.
TGGGACAATAGAATATAGAATCGCCTACATTTGTGTGGAGCTCAACTTACTACACGCATTGCCAAACGGAAATAAACGAACGAGTATATTTGTAATGTGGATATTATTGTTTCTAAACTTCAGCTCCAATACAGCAAATAATATAGGAAATATACTCACTAATATGGATAGTGAGTATATCTACAACTTCGCAAAACACATAGCATCAGAAGGAGCAAAAAGCAGAGAGAGAAACATACAAGATCTTACACAATATTTAAAGAATCTGTCGCAACAATAAAAACCATAGTGAAGCAGAATTAAAACTCATTTGATACGTACTAACACACCAACAAAGGGGGCGAGTGCATATGCACTCGCCCCCTTTGTTGTAATATAAAAATGGAACCCCAAGGATTAGAAACCACCCCCATCGCAGAGGAAAAAGCACCCGCAAACCAACA
>VXOY01000003.1:946-7114 GCA_009839835.1 Candidatus Spechtbacteria bacterium SB0662_bin_43
AACAACAAAGTGGGGTGCTGTTTTTATGCACTCGCCCCCTTTGTTGTAATAGAATAGTGGACCCAGTCGGATTCGAACCGACGACCTTCGCAGTGCAAATGCGACGCTCTAGCCAACTGAGCTATGGGCCCAAGACTACACCCTCCTATCATACACCACACCCAGCAAAAAACAAGAGAACACAGATGAGAATACTAACAGTATTTAAAAAACAAACCCCTAAACCGTTGGCTTCAGACCGAGCAGGAATCTGACATTTGCTATTGACTTTTTTGTATTATATACTATAATAAAATTAGAAAGGAGGACGCAATGTCAAACCGAATACCTGCAGCCTCAACGCGACAACGGTTCGCCGATGCCCTTGGGAGAGACCTAACAGCAGAAGAACAGAAAGAGGTTGGGGTTTCACTCTTCCTGTTCAGGGATCCAGGCACTAACTCTCCTGCCCTCGGAACATTGCAACAAGCCAATGCGGTTCAAGAAGCGCAAGACGAAATGAAGGACATTCCGCCGAATCGCAGCGACCCCACCTATGAACACACGCTCTTCTCAGATTCCAACGGCAACCGTCCCATGCGAGACGATTCTGGTTAAGAGTGGAGGGAGGATCAACACTCTTACAGCACCTGCTTCAAGACGCCCCACCTGAAGCAGGTGCTTTTTCATTTTAAAACTACGTTGTGCGCGCACCAGGACTCGAACCTGGGACCTCCACAATGTCACTGTGACGCTCTAACCACCTGAGCTATGCGCGCAAACCCTACCTTTTTATACTACCACACAGCAACACTTTCAACACACAGGCACCATATTATGATATACTATTATTGGTAGTATCATTTTCTTTATCACGTATGCACCATCATAGAAAAGATTCAGACGCTGCAACACGAGCGCAATTTGATGAACTTTTAAAAACATTTGATTTTTTCAAACACCACATGGCAGGGTACCCATCGAACCAAGCGTTTGATTACTCGCCCCTGTTCCCTGCTCTCCAGTACAGTATCAACAACATTGGAGACCCGTTTCACGACAGCAACTACACAGCGAACACGCACGAGATGGAACGACAGGTTATCTACTTCTTTGCAGAGTTAATGCGCCTCCCTCACAATCAGCGGTGGGGATATGTAACAAATGGCGGCACAGAGGGTAATCTATTCGGAATGTATGTTGGAAGAGAGACAATCCCAAACGCCATTACCTATTTTTCTGAGGATGTCCACTATAGTATTTTCAAAATTGTCAAACTTCTTCAGCTCAAGCCAGTTATTATCAAAAGTCAGCCGCATGGTGAGATGGATTACAATGATCTCCTCAAAAGACTCAAGGAACACAGCAAACGACCTGCCTTGATAATGGCAAACATCGGCACCACAATGAAAGGAGCGGTTGACGATGTTGTCAAAATCCGCGAGGCACTGCACGAAGCAAAAATCAAACAACACTATATCCATGCAGACTGCGCGTTGAGCGGGATGATACTGCCGTTTGTTGAGCATCCGCAACCATACGGGTTTGACAACGGGTTTGATAGCTGCGCTATTAGCGGGCACAAAATGATCGGCTCTCCAATCCCGTGCGGCATAGCGCTCACGAGAAAACCGTTTATCAACAAAATAGCCCAGTCCATAGAGTATGTTGAGGTATTAGACACAACCATTATGGGCTCAAGAAACGCTTTCACCCCTTTGATGTTGTGGTACGCAATACAAAAAAAGGGAGTGTCTGGGTTTCGAGATCAAGTCGCAAAAATGCTTGAAACAGCAGAGTACACCGTCCAAGCGTTTCAAAAGCATAACATAAAGTCGTGGCGCAATAAGAACTCGATCACCTGCGTTTTTCCTCGCCCACACCACGACATAACCCGTAAGTGGAACATTGCTTCACAAGGCAACTTATCGCATATCATTACTGTGAGTCATGTAACAAAAGAAATAGTAGATCAGGTTATTCAAGATATTCTCCAAGACAAGGGCGAGTCTATTGAGCTCACATAACAGCTCCTCTTTATCATTTTTGTAGTAGTATAGTGCTCTGCAAAAACATATATAAGTATTCTATAGAGTAACCGCCAGAAAACACGTTTTACGGTCGTTGTGCAACAAAATAATAATCAAATCACAACAACCCCTCGTCTTTCATACTCTTATACTCTGTTTTTGTGATTATAATGTGATCTTGTACCTCAATACCTACCACTCTACCTGCTTCCTTTAATCTTCGGGTGAGTTGAATGTCTGCCTGTGAAGGGTCGGCATTACCTGATGGATGGTTGTGAGTGATGATAATAGAGTGAGCTGAGACGCGGATTGCGTGCTCAAATACCTCACGAGGATGGACAATGGTCGCATCCACAATGCCGATAGAAATAATCTCTCGCTTGATAACCTGCAACCTGGTTGTGAGGTAAAACACAGCCATATGTTCTTTGCGCGAGTCGCGAAAATCAACACACGCCTTTGCAACATCTTCTGCTGAAGCCAGCACTACGTCCTTGTACTCTTTCCTACCAAAACGGTATGTTAACTCAATCATTGCGTTTATTTGCGCTTGCTTCACCTTACCCATTCCTTTGATGCCCTCTAAGCGATGATTGGGGAAGTCTTTCAAGTCATTGATACCGTGATTGAGGTGATTATCAATAATGTTCAACACCTCACGAGACAACGCTACAGCATTTTTACCTTGAACGCCTGAACGAAGAATGATTGCCATCAACTCTTCGTCTCGGAGCCGCGCTGCACCATATTTTTCCAGCTTTTCTTGCGGTCTTTCACTTGCAGGAATCTCTTGTATCTTTCCCATAGTACCACTATTATACCACACACCTATCTTTGTTATTGAGAAAATGTAACACCGCCACAAAACACACGACGCTTTTATAAAGAATAGGATTTTACTTTTTATGTATGCCCGAGCTATGTACAAGACAATCTCATATACAGTAGCGGTAGTGTATGCATAAAAAAGTAAATCCTATTCTCTTACATTGCGAGGATTAGAGAGGACTTAGATTTGCAGGAGGTGAGATTGGAAAACAAAAACCCTTGCTTTTGCAAGGGTTTTTGTTTTCGTTGCTTTCAATCTGTGTTTAGTTAACGTACGCTTCTTGCCATACAGCAACTCCTTCTTCTACAACATACTTACCAACACCTATGCCTGATACAAAACTGGTGTTTGTGAAGTCTATTGTTCCAAGGTAGTATCCTGTCTGTGCTTGGCTCACGAGTGCATCTCGTACCATTTCTGCTGTTGCGACCATCATCATATCACCAGTACCGCTGTCTGTATCTGTACTTTCTTCGCTTGCCGTGTCTTCATCACTATCTGCATCTTCGGTATCTGTACCCTCTTCACCATCATTATCTGCAGACTCTTCTGTATCACCAACTGCTTCAGCATGGGCTTGTGCGTCATTTCCAGAGTGCTCAGTAATCAACCGTGCAAGAAGGGTGGATGCGTCTAACGAAGCAGCAGTATAGTATGGACCAAGATCTGCCAAAGCACCTGCCTCGCCTGTTAGATCTTCATACACTGTTGCAAGGCCTTCGCCACCTACCTGAGGAGCATCTATAATAACCATACCGTTTGTAATCTCTGGGCTCTCTGCTAACACATCTGGAGAGATGTACGAGAACTGACCGTATAGTGCAACACCATCCCATCCTCCTATTGCAGCCATTTCACGAACAATGCTTTGTGCATTAGCACCAATGTTTGGGTTCAAGAAAATTGCGTCTGGATTTGCTGCCTTAACGTCTGCAAGAATGGTTACAAAATCAGGGTTTTCCTCTGAAAACACTTCATCTACCACAATTTCAGTGGTTTCACTCTCTTGTAATCGGAACTTTACCGAATCAGTAAGACCAGTAGTGTAGTCTGTGTCTTCTGTGATAATCGCTACCCTGCTATGCTGACTCATCTCGTTTGCAATAGCAGTAGCAACAATATCATCCGAGTACGAAAGCGAGAAGAGGTATGGATTCTTGCCTTCAATATTCACGTTAGAAGACGATGGTGAAAGTACCAAAACATCCGTATCGCTCTCTTCAAAAAGCGCATCACCAATAGCAAGGGTTTCTGCAGAACATGCACCCCCAATAATAAACTGAACCTTATCCTCCTTTGTTAGTTTATTGTATGCAGCTAAGGCATCTTCGCTATTGCAGCCTCCATCTTCGTGAACAAACGAGAAGACGATCTTCTTTGGCTCACCAATGGCATTCATAGCTGCAAGGTTGGAATTCAATACCCTGTTTATTTGCGTTCCAAAGCTTGCAGAATTGCCTGTTAGGGGACCAATTGTTCCGATCTTTACCTCTGTAAATCCTTCGGGAACAGGAGATTCTTCGCTGTCGCCACCTCCCAATACAAACACAACAGCCAAAACGACAATAACTACTGCAAGAACACCAGCAAGTGCCATTTTATTTGACAATAAATTATTCATACAGCAATAAAAATTTAATAAAAATAAACAATGATTACACTCTATGACACCATAAAAACTTTTTAAGCATCACTGAGACACTTGTATCGTATCATATAATAAAATACATTTCAATTCTTTCCTAATAGGGGTTGATTGTTAAATAGATATATTATGCTATAAAGAAAACAACATTGGATGAAGCAAAAAAGGACTGCGACCAATGGCTACCGAGATTTCAGTGCAAGAGGCAATGCGACTCTACCAACAAGCATTGAAAAACGAGGACGAAAAGCGAGAGTTGGTTGCACAAGCACAGGACGCTCTCCTCTCTGCAGAATACGAAACACATAAGGCACACAAAGTCCTGATGGACGCCTTGCGTGCGGAGCAGGTGTAGTAGCGCCCACCTGCGACATCCCGCAACCCCCTCATTAAATTGAAGGGGTTTTCATATCCACACCTCCCCTCCCCACAAACAAAAAACACCCCCGAAGGGTGTTTTTGTAATCAAGCAGTGCTATTGAAAAGAGAAAACTCATCCCCGTTGCTTATGGATGTGAGAGCCCCTCAAAAAAGTTTTGAGAGAGTAATGGGGACGGGCAATCAAGTACGGTGTTCCAAGTCGCACAACCCCCATTACCCTCACACCCACAAGCAACAAGCACATACAAGATATGTTTAGATTATATATAGACACCTCCTTGCTTGTCAATCCTTTTACTAAATGCTATAAAATATAACCTGTACAGCAGAAAGGAGGCACATAGTGCCACAGGAACAGCAATGCTCTCATATATGGGTGATAGAGCCACCACACTCTACCCACGCACAAGGTAGTTGTGCGAGGTGTGGTGCGACACGCGAGTTTGCGAACATGCTTGGTGCAACGCGCATTGACGGAATACCAACAAACGAAGGAAGGAATGACTTGCGTAGGCAACGGGACAAAGGAAAAGGGAGGTAATACCTATCCTCCCCCTCACAACCCCGTACCACGAAAGGATACAGGGATGCCGAACGACCCAACCAATCCTACTGACGCATACATAGAGGAATTGATAAAGGAATTGAATGAGGCAGGACAGGAACACACACGCCTCATCCAAGAAACCAACGAAGCCCGTGCAAAAATCACAGAGATAGCCAATAGGTACGCAGAAGCAGTAGCAGAGCGGTCAGAAGCACCGTTTTGGAACGAGGAGTAGCATCCACAACCCCCCTCATTAAATTGGGGGGCTTTCTTTTGCACTGTCTTTTAATCAAACAGAAAACATATATAATAATAGAAACGCTATTACTCCTATGGATATAAAAACACTTCTCACACAAGACGAACAAAAAATAATCTACTACAAAGACATCATGGTAAAACACATTCCTTGCACTGTCTGCCACAGTCCAATAAGAAATATCTTTACATACTCCTCACAGACAGGATATAAGCACTTTATACAGACAGACAAAGGAACAATCCTACAATCAACCAAACACCCCACAGAGCGTATTGTGAGGTGTAGTGATTGCTATAACTCGTGGTATCACGGAGCAGGAGGATTATTGAAAAGGAATATACCAAAATACTCCTCACAAGTACGCTATGCGTGATATACTACAAACAAGGATAGTAGTGTGTGCTATCTAAATGCCCGTGCTAATCCTTACCTTTATTCAAAAAAAAACAACCCACAAGGTGTGGGTTGTTTTGTATGATGTACTCATTCTTATAC
>VXOY01000011.1:0-31789 GCA_009839835.1 Candidatus Spechtbacteria bacterium SB0662_bin_43
TAAAACCCTCTTTTCTTTTTGTTTTTATCAATATGCTTGATATCATAACAGTATATTAAGAATGCCTTGTAAAAAGGTTGTGAGTGTTTGAACATACCACCACCAAACAAAAAAACACCTATGAGGTGTCTTTATCAGTAATCCTATTCTTTATTGTTGTAGATACAATGCTTTACAGTGTTATGTGCTATATGCTATTATATCCTTGAATTAAGACGAAGGGGGGCGTGAACGGTGTTGGTGCCTAAACTACCCCTTTCTTTTTTTAGTTTAAGTGCTCTATTTTGCTTCTTCACATAAGGCTTGAGTGTGGATAACCTGCTTGACAATGTTATCTACTATATGCTACTATATAGGTGTTCACGACGAAAAGGGGTGCGAACGGTGTTAGTGCCTAAGCGAACCCTTTTCTTTTTTTAATTTAAGTGCTCTATTTTATGTTTGATAGTAGAGAGATACACAATGTACTCATCTGCAATCCTTTTATATAACGAAGATCTATTTTTATTAGGGAATAATATTCTCCCAAAACGTTTTTTGTTAATGAGGTACCTTATAAGCCTATAATAATCTCCATCCCCTGAAACAATAAATATTTTCTCAAAATCATCTCGCTCTATCAATGCCTCCATTGCATAAAATACCAAATCAACATCAACATTCCCCTTTTTCTGAGATGCCATCTCCTCATTAGACTCTTTGAATTGAACTATATAACCAACTCTTTGTAATCTACTATAGAGTGTTGCGTACTCCACTTTTGTATACCCAAAGAAACAATACGCTTCTTGTATGTTGTATTTGTCCCGCAGGTAGATACGGAGTTTTTTATGGTCGGCTATCCACCCCTCTGTTTTTGTACCCAGGTGTAAATTTTGAGTATCTATAAATGCGATGTTCATTCTATTATAATACCATAAAGGTGGTATTATATGCATATCAAGCAGCATGGCTCGCAACAAGACAACAGCAAAAAATATACAGACTATCCCCCAATCTCCTGGTGTGTATTTTCTCAAGAACAAACAGGGAGAGATTTTTTATATTGGAAAATCAAACAACTTATTATCACGCCTCAAAACGCACACGAGCACAGAATCTTTCAAGGGTATAGAACACATACACACCATTGAGTGGATAAAAACCGCAAACGAAATTGAAGCATTGCTACGAGAACGAGAGTACATACAGCACTACAAGCCAAGATTGAACGCGGATTTGAAAGACGGTAAACAATACCTCTACATCGGTATCACAAAAGAAGATTATCCACGAATATACACAACACACCAACCTCGCACTCAGAAACGGGGATCTGTCACCAGCGAATACATTGGACCTTTTACTGACGCAGGTGCTATACGCCGCGTCCTCAAAATGTTGCGCCACTCATTTCCTTACTACACAGCAACCGCAAAGCAGTCGGCGTTTCCAAGAAAACACTCGGCTATCCCCTGCCCTTACTGCCACCTCAACCTCTGCCCTGGCCCTGCGCCCAACAAAACAGAGTACAGAAGAACAGTTACAGCAATAAAAAACATTATGATGGGGAAAAACAAGCACGTTCGCCGCAATCTTGAAAAACAGATGCGCTCTGCATCACAAAAAAACGACTTTGAGACAGCAGCCAAAATCAGGGACCAGCTATCTGGACTCAACACAATATTCATTCACCATCGCAACGCGCAAACCTGGAATAAGAAAAATCCACGTGACCACACAGAAATGGGTCTCTACTTATCGCATCTCCTCAAAACAGAATTACCCATCCAAACAATTGAAGGATACGACATATCAAATATTCAAGGAACAGAAAGCGTTGCTTCTATGGTACGATTTGAAAATGGAAAACCGCACAAAGCACTGTACCGTTCGTTCAATATACGACTACCACAGCAACCAAACGACTTTTTAATGTTGCGCGAAGCACTGCGACGAAGGTTTGCTCACACAGAGTGGTCGTACCCAGACCTCATTCTCATTGATGGAGGCAAGGGACAACTCAGCTCTGCACTCACAGAGCTCAGACACCATAACATCACCATCCCCGTGGTATCGCTTGCCAAAAAACTGGAAGAGTTGTATATACCTGGACACCCCAAGCCCTTGCTCCTCTCAACAATACCACAACAGGTTGAACTCCTTTTGCGGTATGTACGAGACGAAGCACATCGTTTCGCAATAACAAAACACAGGGCAAGGCACAGAAAAATCTTTCAACCATAAACTATTCTCTCTTTCTTAGATTACGCGCTATGAGAATAGAGGGGGGCATATACTTTTTTGCTATTTGATAGGAGCATGAAAAACAAGGGGGGTTCTCTTTTTTATGCATAAATACTCTATGTGCACTCTTATAGTGTTATACGGTATGGAGATATGCTTTTATGAGCATCATTCTTATGCGTGAAGAAAAGCATATCTCCATAGCTTCTTGGGTTAAGGGAATATAATAGTGTTGTAATTCAGGGAGAATTCATAACTCACCTTGCACCCGCTACTGTGTTTTGATACACTACAATAAACTATGGCAGTACTACGCCGTGTCATTTTTGTTGCGTTGCACATTGCAATATACTCTCTCGCACTCTTTGTTATTAGTGAAAACGTTGAGGGTATTACGATTGGGGATGAAGACTACAGCGACATCGCTATCAATGGTATTGTATTCATAAGCGGATTTGTGCTGTGGGTGGGTGCAACGATTATCCGCCCCATCGTAAACCTTATTGCGTTTCCCATAGTATTCATAACACTCGGGCTCTTTAAAATAGTTATCAATGCTGCGATCCTGGGGTTGATTGTGCTCCTCTTACCCTATATCAATGTCGCAGGAATAAGCGAGTTTATCACCTTGCTCATCCTGGTGTCTATTGCGGATCTCGCAGGCAGCACCATTCTTACCTTGCTTGAAAAATAAGTATGTTACGAACTATACTCTTAGTCATTGAAATCATTATATCTATTTCCCTTATTGCTGCTATACTCCTGCAACAACGCGGCAGTGGTCTTGGCGGTGCGTTTGGAGCAGGCAGCAGTGGCGGTGTGTATTACCAAAAACGAGGCATAGAAAAAGTACTCTTCTATGCGACCATTGTACTGAGCGTCGCGTTCTTACTTATCGCGCTCATCATCCTACGCTTTACGTAGTATCTTGCTTTTCACTTGTGCTATGGCGAAGAACGCACCACAACCCACAAACGTAAGGCAACCATAATGAAACATCTTTCAACAACAGAAAGGCATATTTTTGGTGTTATTATTGTTCTCGTATTCGCACTCATCCTTGGGGGCGCATCGTACCTCTACATCCAAAACACAGAATCAGTGCCTGCTTATGGAGGCGAATATCACGAAGGTGTTGTAGGGCTTCCGCGCTTCATAAACCCAGTTCTTCTCTCAACAAATGACGCAGATAGAGATTTAGTCCGCTTGCTGTACAGTTCTCTCTTGAAATACAACAAAGATGGTACGTTGGTGCCAGACTTAGCAAAATCGTACACCATCAGTGACGATAAAAAGTCGTATACGTTTGTCTTGAAAGAAAATCTTGTATGGGAAGATGGCACTCCCCTGACAACAGACGATATTCTCTTCACAGTACAAACAATACAAGACCAGCGATTCGCAAGCCCCTTATTTCCAATTTGGCAAGGCGTTGACGTTACCGCACCAAACAACACAACAATCATCTTCACAATCTCAACATCGTACACAGCTTTTATAGAAAATTTCACGTTGCCTATCTTACCAAAGCACATCTGGGAATCAATTGACCATCACAATTTTGCTCTTACAGAACTCAACTTACGCCCTGTTGGGTCAGGCGCATTTCGTTTTCACTCGTTCACAAAAAATACCGAAGGGGTTATTACAACGTATACACTCAAACGCAACAACAACTATCATAGTAAAAAACCATACCTTGATTCCATCTCGCTCCACTTTTACGCAACAGGGCAAGACGCTATCCGTGCGTACAACGCACGTGCCGTAGATGGCATTGCTTCCCTTTCCCCGATTCACAAAAATGAAATTCAAGCACAGAACGCAACAACCCTCTATACGATGCGCCTCCCGCGCTACTTCGCACTCTTTTTCAACACCACACACAACAAAACTCTCCAAGACATCAATGTGAGACAAGCACTGGTACACGCAACAAATAAACAAACTATCCTACAAGACACCTTGCAAGGATATGCACAGGACGCAACAACCCCCATACCACCATCCATCACATCGTACTACGACGCAACGGTTCCTGTGCTTGGCTTTGACCCTGAACGAGCAATCTCTCTCCTCAACACTGCGGGTTGGAGTGAAAAAGACGCTGACGGAATAAGGAAAAAAGGAACGGAACGGTTGCAATTTCACGTCATCGTCCCCCAGAACAAAGAACTGTTGCTGGTATTGGATGAAATCAAGAAACAGTGGTACACTATAGGAGTAGAATTAGAAGTCCAGCCTCACGATCCTGAGGATATAACCCAAAACTTCATACGAACACGGGAGTATGATATATTACTATATGGTGAAACACTCCAAATGATTCCTGACCCATATCCATTCTGGCACTCTTCTCAGCAGGAATACCCTGGACTTAACTTTACCACTCTTGCAGACGATAAAGTGGATACGATATTAGAGCAAGCGCGGTTTGAAATTGACGAAGAAAAAAGAAAGCAACTCTACAACGAATTGCAACAAACCATTGTCAAAGACGCAATAGCCCTCTTTCTCTACGACCCTACGTACCTCCATGTTCTCAATAATGGAATACACAATATACAACCAAAAGTCATTGTAGATCCATCGTGGCGCTTTTTAGATATTGAACAGTGGCACATAAAAACAAAGCGCGTTTTCCAAAAAACACATCTATAGTACAATATACAAATACCGTTGATGAAAATCCATGCAGGGAAACCAGATAGAAACAGAATTTAATAAACATTTTACACACGGATACCTTACCACAGAGACGCTTGGGGATATGTACAACAAGAGCACCTTTGAGCGAATTCTTGTCATTGGTATTGGTGGCTCGGCATTGAGCGGTACACTCCTCAGTACTCTTATGAAAGAGATTGATGACTCAATAGATGTTTTTATCCATAGAACATACGATTTGCCTGCTCGGTCAATCTACTCAAAAGCGTTAGTTATCCTCATATCCTATTCTGGCAACACAGAAGAGGTTTTAGACGCGTACCAAGAGGCATCGCGTAAAAACCTACCGATTATTGCTATGACGTCTGGGGGGCAGTTAGAACAGTATGCGCATAAAGACAAAACACCACTCTTCCTCTTGCCAAAAGGAATGAAGCCACGTTTCTCATTGATGTACCAAATTGGAGCATTGATAGCGATTTTGGAAAACACCAACATCATACAGTCCCAAAAACATATCGTGGAAAAGCTGCAGCAGAATGATTACAATAAAATATCACACGAAGCGCAAAAAGCCATAGACCACATTGGAGCAAATACTCCCCTGATTTACGCATCATCAAAATACGCGTCCCTTGCGTACATCATCAAGATACAGATGAATGAAAACGCCAAAATACACGCTTTTTCAAATATCTTTCCCGAGACCAACCACAACGAAATCATGGGACACACAACAGACCCCAAGTCAGCGCACTATGGCGGGATACTCCTTCGCTCACAAGACGATGATCCTCGCATACAACACCAACAAGATATTTTCATTGAAATCCTCGAAGAACACGGTAATACAATCCATAGCATTGATATTACAGGAGCAACATGCTACAATACCATCTTTCAAGGGGTTCTTTTGGGACACCTTATGTCCTTTCACTTAGCAAAACAACGAAACATCAACCCATATCAAACAACTGCAATAGAAGAGTGCAAAAAACGGATTAACAAGAAAACTGCACCAACCACAAAACTCAAACAAAGCATACACTCATAGTGCTACTCAACCCACTCTTTCTTCCCTATGCGGAATACCATATATAGCACACTCTTTCACTCTACGACCACACCCTCATAGAGTTTCACGTACTGCCTCTTTGCTTGGACGTGCCAACCTCTTTTTTCATAATAGAACTCATTTATTCATTATTATTTTTATCTATGCCAACAGAATACTCATCAAAGAAAAAAAGAACACCAAAAAAATCAATACAGCCCAAAAAACATACGAGCAATCCACAAACGAGCAGCGAGAATAAACTGCGTATTATTAATGTTGGCGGATTAGAAGAAATAGGGAGAAATATGTCAATCTTTGAGTACAACAATCAAGTACTTATCATTGATATGGGCATCCAGTTCCCTGAATCCGATATGCCTGGCATTGACTATATTATCCCCAACATATCGTATCTAACAGAGAACAAGGAGAAGCAAATTGTTGGTGTTATCATCACGCATGGTCATATGGATCACTTTGGTGCAATACCGCACCTCATACCAAAATTGGGATACCCACCTCTTTTTGCAGCGCGACTCACCAAAGGTATTATTATGAAACGACAGACAGACTTTCCCGAATCAGGAGATATTAAAATAACAGAGTTCTCAAAAGACGAGACCCTTTCCCTATCCCCTTTCACGGTTGAGTTCTTCCACGTCAACCACAACATCCCAGACTCTGTTGGCGTTGTAATTCATAGCCCTGCTGGAACAGTGATGCACACAGGAGATTTTAAATTTGACCACGCACCAATAGGAGACCATCCCGCAGACCTCCAGCGAATCGTAACACTGGGAAGCAAAGGAGTAGATGTCTTACTTTCAGACTCAACTAACTCAGAGAGCCCAGGGTACACTATCAGCGAATCTGTTGTACAACGCAACCTGGAAGAGATTATAAAGAACATTGATGGACGAGTGATTGCTGCAACCTTTGGATCTTTGACAAGCCGTATCCAGCAATTCGTGAACATAGCGGAAAAGCACGGAAGGTATGTTGCGTTGGATGGATATTCTATGAGGACCAACTTTGAGATAGCAAAAGAGTTAGGGTATGTGGTCGCAAAAAAAGGAACTGTAATTCCGATTAAGGACGTTCACGAATACCCTGAAAACAAAATTATTGTTGTGTGTACAGGGGCGCAAGGCGAAGGAGAGGCAGTGCTGATGCGCATCGCAAACAAAGAACACCGCTTCGTGCAACTGCACGCAGGAGATTCTGTGATTTTCTCCTCGTCCGTTGTGCCAGGCAACGAGCGATCCGTACAAATACTCAAAGACGTATTGATGACACAAGGAGCAAAAATATACCACTCTCAGCTTATGGATATCCACGCATCAGGACACGCACAAGCAGAAGATTTAAAACTCATGCTCAACCTCACCAAGCCCGCGCACCTCATCCCTATTCACGGACACCGCTATATGAGACAGATACACGCTGACCTCGCAGAAGAGGTTGGTATCCCAAAAGAGAACATTGCGGTTATTGATAACGGATACGTTATCACGCTCGACAAAAAGAAGAAGATGACCATCACAAAAGAACGAATAAACACAAGTTATGTGATGGTTGATGGTCTTGGCATTGGAGATGTGGGACAGGTTGTGCTCCGCGACAGACAAATCCTGAGCGAAGATGGAATGATTGTCATCATCGCTATCGTTGATACAAACACAGGAAGGGTACGAGGCAACTCTGACATTATTTCTCGCGGATTCGTGTATTTGCGTGAATCAAAACCACTCCTTGCCGATATTCGCAAATACACCAAGAAGATCGTTGAACAAAGCGCAACAGGAGAACACACAATGAACACTGATTACATCAAGGAAAATATGCGAGACCAATTAGGGAAACTCATATTCCAAAAGACAAAACGCCGTCCAATGATTCTCCCCGTTGTCATAGAAGTATAAACGAAAAACTAAACTATCCTATGCGCATTCTGTCAGGCATACAACCAACAGGAAATCTCCACATAGGCAACTATGTAGGAGCATTCAAGCAATTCCAAGATCTCCAAGACAAGGGACACGAATGCTTTTTCTCGGTTGTCGACCTTCACGCACTCACCGCTCTCCACGACAGAGAGCGACTGCACACCCTTACCCAAGAAGCAAAACGAGTATTTTGCGCTGTCGGACTCACGCAAGACAACACAGCGCTCTTTGTTCAAAGCACCGTGCCACAACACACACAACTTACGTGGATACTCTCGACCCTCACCCCAATAGGAGAGAGTGAACGGATGACACAATTCAAAGACAAGAAAGCGCAAGGCATGGAAACCAATACCGGACTTTTCATCTACCCTATTTTGATGGCAGCAGATATTCTCTTGTACAAAACAGATGCTGTGCCTGTTGGCGAAGACCAACTACAACACTTAGAACTCACCCGCACCATAGCGCGCAAGTTTAACGCTATGTTTGGGGATACATTTAAGGAACCACAAGCGATTACAGAACAATCTACAGCCCGCATTATGAGCCTCAAAGACCCGACAAAAAAAATGTCAAAGTCATTAGGGGAAACGCACTACATAGGCATACTTGAAGACGAAAAAACAATACGAGAAAAAATACAACACGCAACAACTGACTCTGAGACGACTATACAATATAGCCCAAAGAGCAAACCCGGCATATCAAACCTCCTTGCGCTGTACTCTGCCTTTGCCACTATAACGATTCAACAAGCAGAAGAACATTTTTCTCGCACATCATACGCAGCACTCAAAGAAGAGGTTGCAACAACTCTCCTCACCCACCTCAAACCAATCCGTGAAACATTCTACTCACTTTCTGAGGACGAAGTAAACAGCCATTTTGAATCTGGACGTGCACGAGCAACACATATCGCCCAAACAACACTCAACGAAGTATATCAAAAAGTAGGACTCTGCTAATCATAGAGTGCACTATTGTACGTGATTTAACACAACTCTGTACATAGTGCTCCTATCTATGAGACCTCCTTCCCAGAGAACCGTGACCGACAGTAAATAGAGCTACCACACACAACCCAGAACACTGCCAACAGTGTTTTTTATTTTGAAAAAACACACAGCAGAAAGACAACCTCCTTGACATACAACACCAAAAATGTATGATTTTTATAGAGTTCTCTTGAAAGGAGTTCTGCGATGACACCGTACAACAAGGAAGTCATGATCATAATCGCAGTAGCCATTGGGTTGCTGTCTGGTACGATTCTCCTGCTATCCAGCATGGGATTCGTTGGTTGGGGAACGATACCTGTCGTCCTGACAACATTGGCTATTCTCGTTCTACCACTCGTTCTCTTCAGCAAGGGTGTCCTTGCTGAGGCACTTGTCGGCTTGGTGGTTGGCACAATTCTCCTGCTTGCGATAGGTATTATCGTCTTGGCAGCGATCAATGAACAGGCAGCATGGATGCTGCTTACGTCTTTCGCTCCACAGCTTTTCCTATTCGTCGTCGGAGTGACATTCACAACACTCCTTGTTCATACGGTGTGGAGATGGGCTGACGACACCCGAAGCTCACTTCCCACACAAGGGACAAGAAGAGAGGAAGAGGAGTAACCCAAAGCCCATGCAGTTTACTGCATGGGCTTTCTATTGATGATAGCCAATGAAGAGTACTTATGTATGGGCTTGACAATGTGCCATAAAAAGATATACTGTCCTTACTCTTGCTCGCTATCCTGATCGAAACGTGTGTCTCCGATTCTCATAGATCCCATGAGTGTAGAAACACGTCCCGACGCCTAACATAATCAGGAGAAACGAGCAAGAGCCACCCATCAAAAAACACCTACAGGGTGTTTTTGCTTCTCAAACTTTTTGATTACAGGTCTGTGTGGATAGATAAGACCTTGACAATATAAAATGGTACGGTATCATAGAGGCAATGCGTAAAGCGCAGGGGGACGCGTCGTAGACCGTCGTAAGAAACGTCAATTTTCATTGACGGTTTCTTATTTTAATACAAAATACTGCGCCTCTCAATTATCTGATATAGTTGGCACTCTGATAATACCATACTCTTCTATTATTCCGTCTATACGCTTTCTTCTGATATTACGCTGTACAATATTCAAAACTTCACGTGTAAAAGAGCTCTTTATTTCTGAAATAATACCATAACGTTTAAATACAAATAACTTCATTGGAACAGCAAGCATATCTGCAAGCTCCAATCCACAAATCATATCGTTCTTTGACCCGAATTTTATTTTGGAACTTGATAAATGTTGCTGTACTTGATTAGTATCAATATATTGTAATCCATTATTATACATAGACGAAAATCCATCAGCCAACAACCTGTCCTCTTTTTTTCCTCTACTTTCCACCAACACGTCTCCCTCTGCGTTACAAGCAGAAAGAAAAAACAGGAAAGTCCAGGTCGTCTGTAAATAAATCCCTTAGCTTCTTCCAACGTTTACTCAATAGCTGATTATCGTTATACGACACAACAACTCCAATCAAGGAAAGATACCTGTTCTCTGGGTCATCCTTTTTGGAATAATTATGGTCGCCCGACTCGTCTACGTACAGTCGATAAAAGTTTCTATCATTTTGCATATCTTATTATGATACCACACCATCAACAAGCATGTGAAATACATACTGACAACATATCTTCTACTCTTATGCTCTCAAATCTCTTTTTACCATTCAACATTCACCTCATCGTAGCGAGATAGGGTTGTACGAATAAGGTTCTCTATTTCAAGGAAACCTTCACGGGTCTGCGCCTCAAAACGAATACCAAGCGAAGGGCTTGTCTGTGAAGCACGAATGATTACCCACGCATAAGGCAGGTTCACGCGAACACCATCGGTACAATCAATACTGTACCCACCCTTTTGAAAAAAGGATTTTATATCCTCGACAATGCCCATCTTTGCACCGTCAGGCACAGGAATATAGATAGGGCGGCTTGAAATATACTGAGGAATAGACTGAATGATACGAGAAACAGGTTCGTGGTGGTGCGCAAAATACTCGGATAATTTCAATGCAGCGTACAGCCCATCATCAAATCCATAGTAGTTGTGATTGAAAAAAATATGACCGCTCAATTCTCCTGCAATATCAGCTTTCTCTCGTGTCATAGCTTCTCGCACGCTACTGTATCCTGTAGGGACGCGCGTTATGGTTACCCCCTCCCTTTCACACTCGTCATCAAGAGCCTGTGTGCTCATAACATCACACACAGCAACAACGCGCTTTTTCTCTTGTTGCAAGGCGCGAATGAGACAGAGCAAAAAGATATCAGGGTGAACCAACGAACCGTTTTCATCAAGCAACCCTACCCTATCACCATCTCCATCAAACATCAGCGCATAATCACACTCTTCGATAACCATTGCTTGCGCTGTATCTTGTATCATTTCTTCGTTGAGTGGATCTGGCGTGTAGTGCGGATACAAAGGGTTGATACCAGTATTCCACTCAACAACATCGCATCCTCCCATCTTGAGCAGTCGTGGAACGAAACGACCAGCAGTACCATTGCCCGTGTTCACAAAAATACTCATCTTTCTTGTAATGTTCACCCTACCTATAATATCTTGAAAGTACGCGTCTTCTATATCTTCTGTGCGCTCATCTCCTCCATCCTGCCTTTTGTACGTATCGTTCGTTACCATATCGTACAATCTATCAAGGAGCATACTGCTATCATAGTGATTGGTATAAAAAAATTTCACCCCATTCCAACCAACAGGGTTGTGCGAGGCAGTAATCATTACTCCTCCATCTATTTTGAAACGATGAAGCGCCCACGAAACCATTGGAGTGAGCACAAGACCTATCCTTACAACACTCATCCCTGCCTGCTTCAAGCCAGACACGATTGCGTTTGCGTACGACTCCGAAGACGCCCTGCTGTCGTACCCTACAATAACCCGTTTTGTATTATTCTCGCGCAAAAAGGTACCATACGCCAAACCAAGAAGTTGTAGCAATCCTTCGTTAAGATCTTCGTTCTCTTTGCCGCGAATATCATTCCCCCTAAAAATTGTTTTTGGAATATAGGTCATAACACTCTTTCTTATTATACTATATATACCATTGTCCCTTGGATGACCTTGGCACAAAAAATAATAATCCTTTCTTTTGTATGAATCACACGAGCCCAGAAAAGATCTTTTGAATAGTATGTTGATGAAGTAAAGAGGTACCTGCTCTTTTGCAACGCAATACTCAGGTGCTTTGCACGCTACTGAAGATAGGGAGCAAGACGCTTATCATAAAAATAAAAACACCAATACCAAGAACAACGATCATCACAGGTTGAATAATAGAACTCAAACCCTCTAAACTGTCGGTCAATTCCTGTTCGTAAAACTGAGACAAACTTTCAAGCACATCGTCAATTTTTCCTGTTTCTTCACCTATTGCAAACATTTGTGATAGCAACGGAGGTACAACTTTATGGCTTGCCAAAACAGGGGCAATGCTCTCTCCTTGCGTAATCTTTACTTTTGCGTTGCTGATAATCTCTTTGTACACGGTATTGCCAACAATGTTAGATGATATTGCGAGCGACTGTGCAATAGGAACACCACCACGAATCAAAATAAACATGCTCTCCAAAAATTGATGAGCATTAACATAGGTAACAATTTGTTTCACAACAGGAATATCAAACTTCACCTTATCAAATTCCTTTTTGCCATGAGGTGTATGGATAAGATGCCAAAACAACAGAATACCACCGGCTACCAATGCCAAAAGGAGATACCAGTAGTTCTGGAGCAGCGAACTCATATCTAACATAAGTTGCGTAAGGAACGGCACATCTTGTCCTCTGCTTGTCAAAAGACCAGTGAGTCTTGGGATAATGAAAAGAAAAACACCCAAACCGATAACAGTAAAGACAATAAGCACAAACAGTGGATACATCATTGCACCACGAATCTTACGCCTAATGTGATACATTCGCTCTGTGTAATCCGCCAAGTATCCCAACACATTATCCAGGTTTCCTGACACCTCTCCTGCACGAACCATCTCTACATAGAATGAGGAAAACACATTTGGATAGCGCGCTATCGCACGAGAAAACTGCACTCCACTATCAACAGTAGTATATACATCTCGGAGTATCACTTGAAAATACTTGTCATTAACCTGGTAGTTCACAATACGGAGTGCGTCCACTAAAACAATACCAGACGAAACCATAAGCGAAAGTTGTCGTGAAAAAACAACGATATCTTTGACTTTTACCTTTTGAAATATCTTTATATTCCGAGCGTAAAAAGGTATGTCAGACTCTAAAGAAAGTTCAATGATAGTCAATCCATTGTCTTCCAGTACGCGGGTAGCAGCCTGAAGGTCGCGCGCCTCAACGTGTCCGCTCTGCATCAACCCTTGCTCTGTTTTTGCTCTGTAGACGAAAATCGCCATACTATAAAGTCTTCATCAGCGCATCAAATTGAACTTGATCAGATACGTATTGCTTCGCAACATCTGCTGCTACTTCACCAGAACGAATTAACTGAACCAAAGACCTGTTCATAGGGATCATCCCCTCTTCTATCCCTGTTTCTATCACCATATCAATCTCGTGTATTTTATTCGTAC
Organism: Candidatus Spechtbacteria bacterium SB0662_bin_43; assembly: GCA_009839835.1. Lineage (GTDB taxonomy): Bacteria > Patescibacteriota > Minisyncoccia > Spechtbacterales > 2-12-FULL-38-22 > VXOY01. The sequence continues at coordinate 13,539 of VXOY01000011.1, forward strand.
GAATCATATGACGGATTGCTTTATTCGCCAAAAGAATCTCTGTTGCAGGTAACCTACCGCCCTGCAAGCATGGAAGCAATCGCATAGAAATAATACCTGCAAGCGTCAACGCCAAGTTGAAACGAATCTGTTGCTGCTGGTCTCCTGGAAACAGATTGATAATTCTGTTGATGCTTTGCGCCGCACTGTTCGTACTAAGAGTTCCAAACACCAAATGCCCTGTCTCTGCAGCAGTCATAGCAGTAATAACTGTTTCTGCGTCTCGAATCTCACCAACCATAATGATGTCAGGGTCTTGGCGCAAAACCTCGCGGAGCGCTTCGGCAAACCCTCGTGTGTCTTGCCCAATCTCTCTTTGATCTATAACCGCCGCCTTGGGCATAAAAACGTGCTCAATAGGATCCTCAATAGTAATAATGTGCTCTTGACGATGACCATTGATCTCTTCCAGTAACGAAGACATAGTGGTTGACTTACCATTCCCTGCAGGACCAACAACCAAAACTAACCCCTGTTTATACTCTGTAAAAACACGGACTTGGGATGGGAGTCGTAATTCCTCTACCGTGCTCGTACTCAATGGAATGTACCGCATCGCAACCGCAAGGTTGTTAAACTGATAGTACGCATTTACCCGAAACCGTGCATGGTCTTGATACGAGAAAGACGCATCAACTGCTCTATTTTTCTCCAGAATTTCTCTGTGCTTCTCATCCAAGATAACGCTCACGATGTTTTCCATATCCTGCGGATTCAGTATCCTGCTCTTTGTTACCCGAACAAGATTACCATCAATACGCAGCACAGGGAGTCGCCCTGCTGCAAGATGCAAGTCTGACGCGCCTTGCTGTATGACCATATCTATGAACCCATATAAATATTGCTCGTACTCTGACATATAATAAAGTATTACCCGCTATGAGAATAAGAGTGCAACACACCTGATACAAATAATACAATCTCATCAGCAGTATGTTCTCTCTTCATAAGCCACGTATGGATACCAACATCGTGTGCAATCTGTTGATATGACGTTGTATTGTAGTTGCTCACCAAGACAATAGGAATTTTTTGATAGTGACGCATAGAGTAGATGTGGCGCAAAAATTGCATTCCATTCATGTCGCGGAAAACAATGTCCATCAAGATAAGATGCGGTTTGTGGGTATCAAGCAACATCAAACCCTCTCTTCCTGTTGTGGTTCCGTGCGCATTCAATCCTGCCTCAACAAAAGAGTTGGCATACAGTCCAAGCAAGTAGTGGTCGCGATCGATGATAAGAACTCTTTTATCCATACGCTATTCTTCTGTTACCCGTAGCACATCGTCCACAGACACAGTGCCTTGTAGCGCTTTCATTATACCATCTTGCTTCATAGTAATCATCTGTTGGTGTTCTGCCTCCTTTTCAATGGCAATTTCGTTGGGGTCATCTAAAACAATGGCTTTGAGTTCGTCTGTCATCTTTATCATCTCATAGATGCCAACCCGCCCTTTAATCTTCTTTTGATTACAACGAGCACACCCCTTTGCCTCACAAAGAGTATATGGTTTTTGAATTCCTTGGGTGCGTAGCACATCAGATGGAATAGAAGAAATAGTTTTTTCTATGAGACGCAATACATTACCTGTAGCGTTCTGCTGTACCTTGCAGTGTTCACATAACCGTCCCACAAGCCGTTGCGCTATAGCAACTGAGAACGAGCCTGGTAGCAAAAAGGTATCAACTCCTAAATCAATAAGCCGTGGAATAACCTCCACAGCGTTATTCGTGTGTATCGTTGAAAACACCAAGTGTCCTGTCAAAGCAGCTTGTACTGCAAGTTGAGCGGTTTCTGCGTCTCGAATCTCACCAACCATAATGACGTCAGGGTCTTGACGCAAGATAGAGCGGAGTCCGCTCGCAAATGTATAACCAATATCAGGGCGAATCTGCGACTGGCTCATTCCTTCCAAATGATACTCAACAGGATCCTCTAACGAGACAAGATTAACGCCCTCTTTGTTAATCATAGATAGTGCAGTATAGAGGCTTGTTGTTTTACCCGAACCCGTAGGACCAGATGCGAGAATCATTCCATACGGAGAATACACCGCCTCTTCTAATATCTTGTAGTGGTAGTCATAGATGCCCAGTGTCTTGAAATCAAGCAAAGACGATTTTGAATCCAATACTCGCAGTACTGCCTTTTCTCCGCCACTTGTAGGAAACGTAGAGACACGGAAGTCAATAGATTTATCACGAACCTGTGTACTAAATCGTCCATCTTGCGGGATACGAGACTCGTCTAATCGCAACGAGGCAAGAATTTTAATCCTCGCTATCACGGCGTTATGAACGGTGTGTGGCAGCACCAAGCTTGTATGCAATTCGCCATCCAAACGGAACCGTACCCGTGACTGGTTGCGCAAAATTTCTATATGGATGTCGGATGCACGACCCTCAATGGCGTGTTTCAGAATCACTGCAACAATTTTTGTAATAGGAGCTGCTTTAAGGTTTGCCTCTATGTCGTCGCTTTCAGGACTTGACCCTGAAGTATCGTTGCTTTCTATCACCTCCTTTTCCATAGAGTCTTCCAAATCCTGAAGCGCAAAACCCACTTCTTTCTTAATGCCTTGATACGAAGCAAGTGCTCTATAAAAATCCTCCTCTGTCAATACAACAACATCTACTGACAAACTGTTCCTCAGAAAAATAAAATTCAGCGCCTCTCGCGCCTTGATATTGGTTGGGTCAACCATACCAACGATAATACTATTGTCTTTTTGAAGCAACGGTATCATTTGATACTGAGAAGCAGCTACAGCAGGGACAGAAGAGAGAACCTCACGATCAATTTCAGTATTCTCATCAATTTTATATCCAGGAACATCTGCCACAACTGATTTTGCATTCAATATCGTATCCCTATTAATGTGAAGTTTATCTACCAAAACAGACTCAATCGAGACATCTGATTGATTGATACTCTCTCGTACGAAAGCAATCTTGTCTTCTTCGATCACTTTCTCGTGAACTAACTCTTTGAGAACTTTTTCACCAAATGAAACCATAGTGGTAGGAACTAAATCACTATATCGCACCCTGCTCTTGCGTAGCTCCGCGTTGGTCTATCGTGTCCTGCACTGCTGTAATTGGAGCTGTCGGCTCCTCGTTATCCTGCGGAGAAATAAAAATCTCAATCACAGAATTCTCTACCTGCTGTTGAATTGTGCTATCTTCATCCTCTGTCTGTACAGATACAGGTGGAGTATCAGATGGGAGAGAAATAAATGGGTTTCGTTTCCCTAAGTTTTCTGTTTCAGGGTGCTGAACAGGTGTATATAATTGCAAATTCTTTTGCTGCCTGCTCTCTTCCAAACGCTCTGGGAGAGATACTTGACTCTTCAAATCTGTTGTTAGTAATTGGACTTCGCTCTGCACCCTTGTATTGTCTATGCGAATAAAAGACCCGACAACAGAAAAAACAATACTCAGGAGAACAACGAATAGTACACAGGCAATCACGAAAATAAGATATGCCTTTTTATTTGTTGTAATAACGGTACGACTCAACATAGTAGTGAAAAACGGTTTTACTGCTGGGAGTAATAAACCACTCCTGATATAGTAATTTCGATTACAGGCTCCTGGTTCTGGTCTTGTATATCAGGAGCGTCGCCGAGACTCGCCAAAACCTCATCACTCTCTTCGTTCCCTTCGTTCTCTGTAGTGCTATCACTGCTATTTTTGAGGCTTATTGAGTGTATGGTAAAAACACGACCTGCGTTCTCGAGATTCTTCAAGAATGTAACGAGCCTCTCATAATCGCCTGTTGCTTGTACACTGACATCTATCAGATAAATTCCCTCGTGGCCTTCAGCAGTCGTGCCGTGAATAGAGGGCTCCACAGTAACGTGCTCTAGCCCGCTAATTCCTCCTATCTCTTCAAACGATAAGATAATATCGTGAATATCTGGGTACGAGGCAATTGCCCTATTCACAGGAAGGTGAGCATCATCCTTGTTATCCTCTTCTTCAACAGATTGTACGTTTTGAACCAGAGACTGAATTTCCATCTTCTCTTTGTTCAACGCATCTAACTTCGCCATTGCTAATGTTAGTTCATACTGTTCTTGTACCGCGCTACTCAAGGCTGGCATAATAAGCAGTATAATGATACCGATCACCACCCCTGCATACAAAATAAATTTGAGAATAAGAGAATTCATAGTATCAGTTTTCTGGTTCTGGTTCTGTGTCTGGCTGCTGTTCGCCCCCCAACAGGGACATATCCGCAAAAATGGTCGCCGTAAAATCAACAATCTGTGTTTCGCTATCTATTGTCATTGAATCTAAAGTTATATCTACAATCCAAGGAGACTTATCTCTCCATACAAGATACTGCTGCCCTAAAGAAAATACATCGTGCGCACCTGCTTTAATACCAACCTTCACTGTATCGTTTTCAATATCTATACCTATTGTTTCCAAAACAACATCTTGATGTACGCTTTCTGTGAAACGCTCTATGACGGGTATAAAAGAAGTACTGGAATCTAAAATATCCACTAAAGCACGTGCCTTAGACACAAAAAAGGTTGCTTGATGAAAATCATCAGTTTGAATATCAGCATACGCTTGATCGTATTTCTCAACAGCTGTTTGAAGCTCAGTCTCAGAACGACTATGCCATCCCTGCAAAACGAAATATAAGACAATGAGCCCAATCACACCTATTACAAAAAACAGAAGGTCGCTGCTTACAGGCATCTGGCGCGCTTTTTTCTGGGCGCTAAACGTGCCGCTATCACCTGATCCTCTACTCTTACGATGGAAAATATTTTGAATCATACCTATTTCATTGCAAGGCCAAGGGCAACTGAAAAATCAACGGGCTGCTTATGGATCGTCTTCTCCAATACGTCAGGAAATGTAACCCGACCGAACTCATCGCCTCTTACAACGGGAATATTCAATGTTCTATTAAGATACTCTTGCAACCCTGGTATATGCGAAGAGCCGCCGCTCAGTATAACTTTCTGCATTGTTGTGCCCCCGTTGATCGTATGACTATCATTCGATTTTACAACCTCATTGATCATCTTATTAATAAGTGGGGCTAATAACTCGTGGAGTTGATGGTATTGATTAAGCCCCTGCTCATTCTTCAGAGTATTTGCTCTATCAACGCTCACAGAAAGCATAGAGGCGATTCGGTTCGTTAATGCCCTGCCTGAAACATTGCTCGTGTGATGAACAGAAACAACGTCTTGTTCAGTAATGCAGATATTCGTAATGTATTCACCGATATCAATGACTGCCGCACACTCTTTTTCATCCTGATCAACAAGGGATCGAACCAGGCTAAAGCTCTCTATCTCCAACCCACGTAGCTGCAGCCGTAGTGCTCTTGCAATGGCGTTATATTTGTTAATAGTCTCCTTTGGAACAGCTATCATAAGTATTTTGACCCCTTGCTTTGAGGACATAAAATCAATAGCATTCCAATTGACATACACCTCATCCATAGGAACAGGAATGAATTTGCGCGCCTCAAAATTAATAGCGCTATTCATCTCTTCTTTCTTGATGATTGGCAAAGAAAAAATCGTTGAAAAACTGAACGCAACAGGAATCGACATAAACGCTTCTGTCGTAACAATAGATGATTTGTCAAGCATTGCGCGGATAACGTTCACAATATACGAGGTATCAACTTGAAAGGAATTGAAGTAGAACGAATCATCCTTATTTTTGTTGTGAAAATATACATAATTTGCAAGACGATTTGTCTTACCTCGCTCTAATTCCACTATTTTAATTGCAGCAGTGCCAATATCAATACCAAGTAATTTACGTTTACGCGGTACCAGAAAAGAAAGACTCACGATGTAGATTTTAATAACTTTTTTCGTGCTGGAAAAATAGCATCACACTCAATAATACAATATTATTATACCACGCAAACAATACATAATCTATCAACAACCTCAACCCACGCATTGCAAAATATCAAAAAATTCATATAATAGAAGTATCAGTAAGAAAACAAAATGCTACTCTCTCTCTACCCACAATTTTCAGAACGACTCACTCACCGATCAAGAAAGGTCTTGGAACAGGGGTGTAAATACGCAGAAAGCACGACAAAACAACAGCTGGAAATCCACCACATCATTCGCGCTATCACACAAGAAGATGGGTGCTTAGGATACAAGCTTCTCGCAACGGTTACAGTAAAACTACCTCCAGTCAAAGGGCAGACCACAGAATTGTCAAAAAAGAAGATAACCATCTCAGAGGCGAGTCAACAAGCACTCGTCAAAGCATTGCATACTGCGTTCAAATACAAACAAAAATTTATAGGCACAGAACACCTCCTCTACGGTATCCTCACGACAACGACCCCTGCCAGTATCTCTAAAAAGAATCGCGAGGCCCTCATCCAAGACCTTGAGGAGATGTTTCAATCAAACTCAGCGTTAGGCACTGCAAAACTCGTAAAAATAATTGAAAAAACACTCCAAGTTGTCCATAGCGAACACCGAACCCGCAAACAATACGCCGACAAAACAAGTATCCGAACAGTGCGTACAACAAAATTCCCAACCCTCAACCGTTTCTGCGAGAACATAACGCGATTAGCAGAAACCAACTCAATAGACCCTCTGATAGGCAGAAACCAAGAATTGGATAGAATGGTTCGCATTTTAATCCGCAGGACAAAAAACAACCCGCTCCTCATAGGAGAACCAGGAGTTGGAAAAACCACCTTAGTACAAGGATTAGCACTCCGTATCCACGAAGGTCTTGTCCCTCCCCCATTACTCCACAAACACATTTATGCTCTCAATCTCAACAATCTGGTTGCAGGAACAACGTTCCGCGGAGAATTTGAAGAACGAATGCACGAACTCGTAAAAGAGGCTTCGCATAACGATGTCCTTCTTTTTATAGACGAAATACACACGCTCATTGGCGCAGGCTCTGCCCAAGGCTCATTAGACGCAGCAAATATCCTAAAGCCTGCGCTCGTCAATGGCGCGTTTCAGTGTATTGGCGCCACAACCCTGGAGGAATTTCGCCACTCAATAGAAAAAGATGGTGCCTTAGAGAGACGGTTTCAAAAGGTTGTCATCCACGAAGAGGACTCTGAAAAATCAATACAAACCCTCGGGCAACTCGCTCCGCTCTACGAAAAACACCACGACGTAACAATAAACAAAGACATCATCGCATTGTGCGTTGAGTTATCGCAACGGTATCTCCCACACAGAGCTTTGCCCGACAAAGCAATTGATATTTTAGACGAAGCAGCCAGCAAAGCAAACTCCGTAATAACGAACAAAGAATTTATTCAATCCCTCAACGCGCTGGAAAGAAAACTCCAAGGGATAACAACGGACAAAAGAATTGCGGTCGAAAACGAGCGCTACACAAAAGCAGCAACCCTCAAAAAAGAAGAGGACACAATGCGCAAGAAAATCAAAGAGATGCAAGACGCATCAAAAAAACAGAAGAATACCGTCCAAAAAGATGATGTGTACGCTGTTGTTGCCGAGATAGCGTCTGTACCATTAGAATCTATACACAGCCCATCTCCTGAAACAATGATTACGCAACTCAAAAAGGATATCATCGGTCAAGACGAAGCAATAACATCTGTTGTACAAGCGCTCAAACGAGGCTACTCAGGCGTGCGAGATGTGTCGCGCCCTGTTGGATCATTCCTGTTCTGTGGCGAGAGCGGGGTTGGAAAAAGTCACGTAGCAAAAAAGATAGCAAGCCTGCATAGCAACAACAAAGATGCTCTTATACAAATTGATATGTCGGAATTTTCAGAAAGCCATACCATATCGCGACTAATCGGAGCACCTGCAGGATACGTAGGGTACGAAGATGCTGGGTTTCTAACCGAACGAATCCGTAAAAACCCAACCGCAGTTGTGTTGTTTGACGAGATAGAAAAAGCACACCCCTCTGTGCTCAACATTTTGCTGCAGATTTTAGAAGAAGGAGCACTCACTGACAATAAAGGAAAAAAATCATTTTTCTCAAACGCAATTATTGTTCTCACAACCAACAAAGGAGACATCAATACAACATCAAGTATAGGATTTACAGCAACGCAAGACACCAGAGGGTACCTCCGCTCTCTCCTGTCTCACCACATTCGCCCCGAAATCCTCAATAGGATAGACACCGTCATTCCATTCAATTCGCTGACAACAAAAAACCTCCAAGATATTGCCGAGCGAGAACTCGCCCTTTTGAACGAAAGATTATCAATCTCTCTTTCCTACACAAAACCTGTTGCCACGTACATAGCAAAGAAAGCTCAGAAAGCAGAGAAAGGAGCACGAGGTATTCGCGCCACCATCCAAGAACAGATAGAGAACGAGATCGCAGACCGCATTGAGAAATCAAAAAACATACACGCTCTTCACGTGAGCACAAAGAGAGGAGAACTCGTCTTTGACACCGTTGCATAAATGAACTTTTCGTTCCTCCAAGCGATTCCTGACATCCTGTTTCCAAAATCGTGTTATGGGTGCAGAACACCCGACACGTATCTCTGCGACTCTTGCGCAAGGCAGTGCATTCTCAAAGAGCCGCGTTGCCCTCACTGCGCGCACAGAATACCGTTTGGAAACCTCTTGCCGCACTGCAAAAGACAAATACATCTCAGCCGTCTTTTCCTTGCTATGGATTACAACAACGACGTTGTACAACACCTCATACACGATTTCAAATACAAACACTGTTTTGCTTTAGCAGAACCACTCACCACACCTGCCATTCAATGGCTCAAAACGCAACACGCCCTCCATAGCAGTAATAAAAACAACACTGTCATTGTTCCTGTGCCAGGACATCCACGCAGAACACGGAAACGAGGGTTTCACCCTGCCTTCAAAATCGCAGAAATTGCATCAATGGAATTAGATATTCCAATAACACAAAATGTGCTCGTCAAAATCAAAAACACAAAGCAACAAGCAAAAACAGAGCAAAGAAAAGAACGATACGCCAATGTAAAAAATGTGTTCAAAGCACAAAATATCTCCCCTATTCGCAAGAAAACAATCCTCTTGATAGACGATGTGTACACAACAGGGGCAACAATGGCAGAGTGTTCACGGGTCTTGAAAAACGCAGGCGTAAAAGACGTTATCGGTCTTGCTATTGCCAAAGATTGACCTCCCTCCTCCCTGTGCACCAGCAATATCTCTTGCTACTGCAACAAAAGATTGATTCTAAAAAGAGAACTGCCCTAAACACAAAGTCTGTGCTTTAGGGCAGGGATACGGAGAGAGTCGCATTACAACTCCTCGTCAGGGATCAGGGCACCATCCTCAGTATAGTACTTGCCAATAGTCGAGCCATCAGGATGAACGATGTTCTCGCTCCACAATGCCCCGGTCTCGGGATAGAAAGCCAAATCCTTCTGTCTCGTGCCGCTGGCGTCAAAAAACGCCTGGCTCACCAACCGACCGTCAGGGTCATAGGTGTTCTCAACCTGCCTACCATCCCTGTACAGGTCGGTCACAACCGATGATCCATCGGTCATCTCCTGTTTCGTTGAAGCAGCAGGGCTCTCTTGGTAATCGGTACACATCGTACACCTCCTTGTGTGCGCTTCGTAAGCACACCTTATCACAATCTAACACAATGTCAAGAACACCCCCTCGCGAAAGGGCGTTGTACATCAAGAAATATCCTTACCTGTGTTACCTTCTCAGATTCTTTCAGTTATCTCGTTTTTCGTACGTATCATTCTGCTCGTCTTTGTGTCGTTTCAAAGCATAAAAAACTATCAACGACAAAAAACCTATCAGCAGTATAAGTCCCAATACATCACCTACAGACATATATAAACACTATCAATCAAATTATTGCAGCTTCACTGCAGTCCCATACGCAGAAGCACCAAGCGCACCTTGTGTTAGACTCTCTGCCTCAAACCGCACACCGACTATTGCGTCAGCTCCCATCCGTGTTGCATCATCAACCATCCTTTGCAGTGCTTGTTCTCGAATATCTGCTTGCAGTTTCGTGTATTGACTCATCTCTCCCCCAACAAGATTCTTCACGCCCGCAAACATATCTTGCACCACGTTTCTTGAACGGGTTGTACCACCTCGCGTGATACCTAATACCTGCGCTATTTCTCTACCAGGAACAGATTGTGTTGTTGTAACTATCATAAAACAACTCTTGAATACCAATAATACTGTTCTCTATTATACACCACCTCTTTCATACGGACAAATACAGCATGTGAATTCCCCCTTGAAGTGCGATAGAAGAGAACAGAGGTTTTGTTGAGAAAAGGATTTTACTTTTTTATGCATAAAGTTCCACCACTGTACATGCCATTGTCTTTACACATAAGCTGGGTATAAAAAGTAAAATTCTGTTTCTTTGAACCACCATAACTACAGGCGGAGGCGGGAGGATTCGAACCTCCGGTACCTTTATGGGGTACTCCGGTTTTCAAGACCGGTGCATTCGTCCACTCTGCCACGCCTCCTATTTTTGAATAAGAATACCATTTTCTAAAAGCATATCAACACTGATAGTATTCCCAACTCCTTGCACTATCCCTGTATTCAATTGTATCGCCAGTAGAATATTTACTTTTTTATGCATAAATAAGTACTGCTACTGTATATGAAATTGTTTTATAAGATAACACTGAGGGCATAAAAAAGTAAATATTCTACTATTAGTCTTTAGTAGAGATACAACAACTACTCTCCTTGAGCACTCAACGCCCTATACATAACCGCACCCACGATCGTCATCAATGGCAAAATAAAGAGCCACGCGACACAGACAATCCCCAGACCAATACCGTAACTCGCAAGGTCTTGGTGTGATACGAATAACGATGGTACCTCTGTTGCTATCAATACAGAAATCACAAAAACAACAACCCTGACAAGAGCAGGCTTTGTAATACGAGCACTCATACGGAACGAATCAATAATTCTTGTGTCTTTATCGAGGATAAAAAGGGCATAAAAGAAGAATCGAGCCGAGAAATATAAAAGAGATATAATGCCAAAAACAGCAATCGCTAACGCCACCAGACTTCCAACAGCCGAGTTCGTGTCTCCTAACAAGGCGAGTGCTACTCCAAGAATGAGAATCAAAACAAACGCCACAAGCACAAAGAGTACAGTAGAGACAAATAACTTTCCCCACTGCCGCCACGACAAAAAGAGAGTATCAGTCCATCTTTTCTGATCAATTCTATTCAACGCAATTTTGCTTCCAAGAATGTCCCAAGCAAAAAACATCAAAACAAGAGGGATAAAAACAACCCATCCCAGAAGCGACAGTACATCTACTAACTCACCATCAACTGTGCGCGTTTCTAAAAGAGTGTCTGCAAAAATATATCCATCACCAAGTGCAGCAAGCAAACCAAGGACAACGCTCATCACCACGCCAAGCCCCAGGAATACAAACAAGTTGGTCTTGAAGAGGCGAAACCCGTCAGTAAACGCTGCGAGTAGAGAAAATTGTTTCATAGATAAAAACTTAAATGATTATACGATGCGTCCCTGACAGGATTTGAACCTGTGACCTTTGGATCCGCAATCCAACGCTCTATCCACTGAGCTACAGGGACTCAATCCTACGAGTGCAACCATGACGTCAAAACCTCAGTGGCGCTGGGTTCATACCTGTATTCTTCAAATGCCTCATTCAAAATGTTCCATACCTCCTCTGCATCCTCTGCATGAACAGGCAATGCAACAGTGTCTTCGCTGTCTGTTTTACGAAGCATAAAACGATCGGGTTCGGCAAAGGCAAAAGCGGAAAAATCCGAATAGTGATACGCCCGACCACCAATGTGAATTGAGTGCGAATTCAATTCACACTCAACAGATCGTTCCTCGTGTATAAAATGATTGGCAACAAGGAACACGCCGAATAAAATGAACAACACTGCCGCAAAACTGCTCCCTGCCAACCAAAAATACAACGACAATCCTCCCAGTACAACGAGCAAGGCAACTAAAACAATAGGGCGAGGTTTCTCGGGCGGTATGACAACGTTCCACGACACTTTTCCTTGAAACATACACCCATAGTGTACCACACAAAACAAAGCATTATCAAGGTGTTGAAACGATACATACACTACCATACAGACAAACAACACCACCCCCTATACCAGAATAAAAACCGTAAAACTCCTTCCTTCGTAGATCCTACGCAAGGCTATATCCACCCTCTTCCTTCGTAATACAGTTATTTTTGAGCGACTACTGTATAAAGCAACGGTAAAATATTTTGGAGGTCGTCTTACTCAATGAGCTATGAAGAAAAACAAGGACTCCTAAACAATCACAGATTTTTACTTTTTTATATGGGTACCATTGAATACTCTCCTGTTTTATGATTGTGCTTGTAGTACAAAAAAGAATTGTTTCATAACGCACTATATGCTATAAAAAGAGTGTATTGTGCTCTGGAGAGGTGGCAGAGTGGTTGAATGCAGCATCCTGCTAAGATGTTAGGGGCTTAACACCCCTCGTGGGTTCGAATCCCACCCTCTCCGCTAAATGTAAGGAAAACAATATGAAAATCATAGTCACAAGCGTATCAGTTAAAGACCAAGACAAAGCACTTAAGTTCTACACGGAGATTCTGGGATTTGTGAAGAAAGAAGACCAACCGCTTGGAGGCGGAGCCCGTTGGGTAACTGTTGTGTCACCAGACGCAAAAAATGGCACCGAACTTCTCCTTGAACCGAATGCCGATTATCCTGCGATGAAAGCTCTCAAAGAATCTCTGGTTAAAGATGGTATACCTTTTACTATGTTTGGTGTGGACAATGTACAAAAAGAGTACGAACGACTCAAAGCGCTTGGCGTAAAGTTCACAATGAAACCAACAGAGATAGGACCAGTGACCATTGCCGTATTTGACGACACCTGCGGCAACCTGATACAGATTATTCAAAAATAACGACTGGGGAGCACCCGCCACGCGGGCGGCGGGTGCGTCAGCAATCCTTTTCAAAATGGGTTCGCACAAAAGTTACTATTTCACTGTACCAACACTATTACTTGAAGCTCCTCATAACAATAGTGTCAAAGATTCTATCGCCACAATACTTTCTCAAGAAAACCATTGGTTTCGCCATCTTTCCAACCAAGTATCGAGTTTTTGGTTTCTTAGCTGAAACAATTTTTGAAATCGTGTCAGCAATTACTTGCGGAGAAGAACCCGTAAATCCGCGATCAGATGCTTTTATCATCGCACGCACCAATTTTTTATAAGGACCCTTATCTGAGTCTTTTGGAAAATGAGCCAAAACGTTTTGTCCAAAATTGGTTTCAATAAATCCTGGCTCAAGCACCACCACATCGATATTAAATTCTTTCAGATCGAGCCGAAGACAATCAGACCAACCCTCTACAGCGTGTTTGGTTGAGTGATACCAAGCACCGAGTGGGAAATAAATCTTTCCTCCCATAGAAGAAGTATTGATTATCGTCCCTGACTTTTGCTCTCGCATATATGGCAGAACTAACTGCGTCATCCTTGCCAAGCCAAAAACATTTACTTCGTATTGGTGTCGGGCCTGATCTATATCAATTTCTTCTATTGGACCAAACAACCCATAACCAGCGTTATTCCACAGCACATCAATCCTCCCTTGTTCTTTGATAACGTGTGCAACTGCTGTTTTCATCTGTTCGTCATTCGTTACATCCACCTCAACAGCGTATCCACCAGCATCAACCAAATCTTGCATTTCTTTAACGTTTGGAGCCAATCCATAAACAAGATGTCCTTCTTTGATCAGCTGCATAGCTGACACCTTTCCCATCCCAGAAGAAGCACCTGTGACTAAAATTACTTTTTTCATAGTACAATATTATTTAAGAATGAAATACATACCCGCTTGATATACGTATGCTATAATTAGTATAAGAGGTATATGATACATAGAAAATAATACCATTTTTTACTTACGAACGAAAACCTGCACGATTCATAAATCCCACCTCTCCGCTTCTCGCACGATAATCATAGAGCGCAACTATGAAAACACTCCATCGTCACAAAACCTCAGTCGTTCTTATCTCGGTGATGATTTTTGCGATCGCGCTCTACTTCTTCATCGTGCCTATACTCACCGAAAAAGCCAACGCTCCAACTGACACGCCGCCATCACCCCTCGTACTATTGCAACAGAACGACTGGGTATGGCAAGATGCTACGTTGCCTGATTCTACAGCCATACAACCAGAAAACAGCGGTCCGTTCGTATTAAAATTCAACGATGGTGATGTCTCTTCCTCAACCGACTGCAATACGATACGAGGAACATACAAAACAAAAGATACTACACTTACCTTCCTTGATGTATCCATCACTGAAAAAGGGTGTCCAGGGTCTCAGGACACTGACTATTTTGACTATCTTACCAAAACAATAATGTATACCATCAAGAAAAACACATTAACCCTCACGGCAGACGACGGGACAATAATGATATTTACAAAAATGGAAAAGGAGCAATAACAAAAAACTTCTTTGTTTTGAAAAAATAGTAAGAAAATGGGATTTTACTTTTTTATGCATAAAATGCCACTACCGTATATGAGATTGTCTCGTATATGAACTGGGCATAAAAAAGTAAAATCCCATTTTTTATGTAGTATGTGTTTCAGAAAACAAAGTTTATCAATGTATTGGGTACAAAAATAGTATCAATATCTTTTTTGTTCTCAAGGTATTTTTTCACATTACTGTGCTTGATTGCTTCCTGCTGCGTTGCCTCTTTGTCGGCATCAAGTGGCATCGTGATGGTTCCTCGTACCTTGCCATTGACCTGAACAACAATAGTTGCGCTGTCAAACACAAGGTACGACTCATCGTACTTGCAAAACGGCTGGGAATGAATACTTTCTTTTTCTCCAATTCTCTCCCACAACTCCTCTGTAATATGTGGAGCAAACGGTGCGAGCAACACCAATAACACTCTCACCTGTTCTACAGAATATGGATGTTTCAGTAGCACATTAACGTACTCCATCAACGCAGAAATAGCAGTATTGTAACGCAACGATTCTATGTCGTTTCGCACCTTTTTGATAGCACGGTGCTGGACACGAAGAACATCATCGCCTACGGTCTGTTGCGCATCTTTTTGAGACAAAAACACATCAACAACGCCCCACACCCTTCCCAAGAACCGATGAACACCAATAATGTTCTCAGAGTTCCACGGCTTCGTATCTTCCAATGCCCCTAAAAACATCGTATACATCCGCGTTGTGTCCGCGCCATACGCATCAACCACAACATCAGGGTTCACGATATTGCCCTTGCTCTTTGACATCTTGTTATGGTCTTCGCCCAACACAATGCCTTGGTGTCGTAGCTTTGCAAACGGCTCTCCAAAATCAAGGTACCCTAATGTTTGCAACGCTTTTGTAAAAAAACGCGCGTACAGCAAGTGCAACACCGTATGTTCTGCCCCGCCCATATACAAATCAACAGGCATCCAGTGCGCTATGCGTTGTTTGTCCGCAAACTCCGTGTCATTGTGCGGATCAAGAAAACGGAAAAAATACCACGAAGAATCAACAAAGGTATCCATTGTATCCACCTCGCACCGATAGCCTTTGCCAAATATCCTCTCTGTGCGTTCTTGCAACTCTTTTGATTGTGCAAGGGGCGAAGTACCGTGCGGTACAAACTCAACATCATCAGGCAAGAGCCACGGTAAATGTTCATCAGGAATAGGGTGCGGATTGCCATCTGGGTCATACACAATAGGAATAGGACACCCCCAGTATCGCTGTCTGGATATCAACCAGTCGCGCAAACGATACGAAACTTTCAATGCGCCTTTTGCTTTCTTTGTGATTGCCTCTTTTGCCTCTGCGCTTGTCATTCCATCAAACTCACCTGAATAGGTAAGCACACCTTCTGTAAGATAAGGTGTATCAGGAGAGATTACGCTACCATCCTCAGGCACAATAACACGGTTTATGTTCAAACCATATTTTGTTGCAAACTCCCAGTCCCGCTCATCGTGCGCAGGGACTGCCATAATCGCGCCTGTGCCGTAATGCGACAACACAAAATCCGCAACAAACACAGGTAATGTCTCGTCTTTGAGAGGATGTTTTACAGAAACCCCATCCAACACTACCCCTGTTTTCTCACCCTTCTCGCTTATCCTATCCCTATCTGTTTTATTTCTCGCTTCTTGTATGTAACTCTCAACTTCTTTCCAATTCTTTATTTTATTTTTGATCTCTTGTAGTTGCGGGTGTTCAGGTGAAAATACAATATAGGTCGCCCCCATAAGAGTGTCTGCTCTGGTCGTGAAAACGCGCACGCCACCATCAAAGCCATCAAACTCAAATTCTATCTCGCTACCCTCGCTTCTTCCTATCCAGTTTCTCTGATTCTGCACCGTAGATTGAGGCCAATCAACAGTGTCTAAATCGCAGACCAACTCCTGAACAAAATCAGTAATCTTAAAAAACCACTGCTCTAAGTCTTTTTGGATAACTTTTGCGCCACTCCTCTCTGCCGTACCGTCTGGCAACACCTGTTCATTTGCGAGCACAGTATTATCAACAGGGTCCCAATTCACCTTTGCTTCCTTCTTATATGCCAACCCGTTCTTGTACAACACAAGAAATAACCACTGAGTCCACCTATAGTATTCTGGTGTTTGCGTGCCTACTTCGCGCTCCCAATCGTACGACAAACCCATAGCCTGAATCTGTCTCCTAAAGTTGTGGATCGCAGTGCTCGTTGTCTCTTGCGGAGGGATGCCTGTTTTTATCGCGTAGTTCTCAGCAGGCAACCCAAACGCATCCCACCCCATAGGATGAAGCACAGAAAAACCGCACATTCTTTTGTAGCGCGCCAAAATATCTGTTGCAGTAAAATTTTCAATGTGCCCCATATGCAACCCCTGCCCACTCGGGTACGGAAACATATCCAAAACATAGTACTTTGGCTTTTTTGATTCATCACGCACACCAAAAGCACCTTCTTTCTCCCATCTATCCTGCCACTTCTTTTCAATTTTCTTTGGGTTATATCGTTCC
Organism: Candidatus Spechtbacteria bacterium SB0662_bin_43; assembly: GCA_009839835.1. Lineage (GTDB taxonomy): Bacteria > Patescibacteriota > Minisyncoccia > Spechtbacterales > 2-12-FULL-38-22 > VXOY01. The sequence goes on from VXOY01000011.1 coordinate 30,630, forward strand.
ATTACGAAATATCGGTTAGTATGCCTGCAATTTTGTTACATTTATAAACATTCTCGCTTTTGCCTTTACTCTGACGTAATATCGTAACATCATCGCTGCCATTTAATTGATTTTTGATACCAGACGTAGACAAGTAAACACTCTGTTTTTCTAAGTACAATTTGAGTTGAGAAACGGTAAAAATGGGTTTATTAAAGATAAAATTCTTAATGTGTTGAGAATTTTTATTGTGAAAATTCAAAAAATCACCGTCCATATAGAGAGAATTTAACATCTCTATAATTCTAATCGTGTTCCCTGACGACCCCTTCACCAAACCAAGAAATGTAGTAATCCATCTATCCCATCCACCATCATATTCTATAAACTCTAAACCATCGTAGTAATAATTTTTTTGTTGTTCAACATAAGGAGAAATAAAATAAGAAACACGGCTTGTAAAACCATATTCTTTCAGCAAAAACGATATCAATAACCTACCTATCCTACCATTTCCGTCTGCGAAAGGATGAATTCTTTCAAATTGTGCGTGAATAATACCAACCTTAATAAGAGGAGATATATTAATCTCTTGATTATGAATGTACTGCTCTAAATAACTCATCAGGTCTGGAACATGTTGGTGGTCTGGTGGTCTGTATCTACCCACCCTAACATTTACATTTCTAAACTCCCCAGGAATAACATTTTTATTCTCATATTGCGCATGTCGCATGAGTGATCTATGCATTGCTTTGATAAACCTATTAGATATAGGCAGCCCATCCTTAAGCATTTTATTGCCTTCAAGGATTGCATATGTTACTCCCCGAGCTTCTTCGACTGGAGATCTTTTGCCTATACCACCCACTCCCTCGTCGCTCAGCACCAAGTCTTCAAAGGTTATTTTGGTTCCCTCCATCCTTGAAGTAGTTTCTGACTCTTTCAACATCAACAAAGATAGCAGCAAACCGACATCAATAAAAGAATTATTAATCAGGGCATCGCACTGACCGATACTCGCAACCGCCATATCCAATGGGTCATGGTCATATTGAAAATTGCTTGGGATTTTTAATTTCTCTACATTCATAAATATATCTCAGTAGCTAACCGTATTATAGCATACTGAGATTCTTACTGTCAAAATATGGGGGATTTTTGGCGGTTGGAGGGAAAAT
>VXOY01000011.1:31889-47466 GCA_009839835.1 Candidatus Spechtbacteria bacterium SB0662_bin_43
ACTGTCAAAATATGGGGGATTTTTGGCGGTTGGAGGGAAAATGAGGCTTTATCATCCATATCATTAACATCTACGGGCAAAGTGAAGGTTTGTCGTCAAAAAATCCACTATTTTTTGACGGCTACAATACATATACAGTATAAATAGTACACTAACCTGCCCTATGTTCTTCGGGCATATCACTCGTCTGCAAGGGTAAACGAAATAAGTTAATAGCGTTTTGTGTCGTTATCTCCTCTACTTCTTCAATGCTCACCCTTTTTATGTCCGCTACTCGTTGCGCTGTTTCTGTCATATAACATGGTTCGTTGCGTTCGGGTGCATTTGGTGGCGAAAGATACGGAGCATCGGTTTCAAGAACTATTCGTTCAAGCGGAGTATTCACAACAGCGTCCTGTACCATATCAAGTTTAAAAACCAGTCCATTGACCCCAATATACGCACCCATTGAGAGCAACGCATCCAAGTGTTCTCGATCTCCTGTAAAAGAGTGGGACACCAGAGAATTGCCACCAACCTCGTGGATGTAGGCGTGGTCATTCAAAATATCTATCAGGTCGCTATGTGCGACTCTACAGTGCAAAATAACCGGAAGATCATAGTCGGTCGCAAGGCTTAACTGCTGAATCAACGCATTATGCTGCCTCGCAATATACTCTTCTCGCTTTGCCTTACTTTTGGGTTTACGCCAATAATCCAACCCTACTTCTCCTATAGCAACGACTTTTGAAGAAGAGAGTAAATCCTCATACAACTCGCGCCTGAATTCTTCTTTGCGGGTACGAAAAATCGCCTGTTCTCCAACCTCATCGCTATCAACCTCTGAGTCTTCAAGGTGGATAGGATGCAACCCAACAGCAGCGTACAAAAATGGACAATCCCACTTCTCTGCGTACTCAATTGATCGTTTTGAGGTATCAATCTGAGAAGAAGGAGCAATCATCGCAACTCCAGCCGCAAGCGCACGTTCAATAACCGCATCACTATCCTCTCTATACGCATTAAACTGAATATGTGCGTGTGTATCAACAATCATATAGCAATTATTTTCTCTATTATTACATTATTCTCAAAACATATCCAAAAAAGGACGAACAACACCCGAGCAATCACACGAGTAAAGATTACCACCCAATACAACAAGCACTCTTACCCGTATCAACAAAGACAGGTTCTGGATACCATCAATGGACTTAGCTATAGCCCAGACAGCGATACAGTCTTAAAAGCAAAACGCGGGCGATCCATAAGAGAATCTCCCGCGGTGTGGTTAGGTAAGAGGGCGACACGTTCCCCCAACAGGGCGATCAACCCCTTGCCTACTCTCCTCTATCGGGCTCAACGAGACCGAAACGCTTATAGCTCAGAGAGGCATTAAGACCCTCAACCATCCTACCGCTTTGTATCTGGCTTTATTCTCCACTGCTGTGTTCCTGTAAGTGCTTCCTTGTGTCTTAGGTACAGTCAGCAACAAAATGGTTTTATCCAGAAGAGGTATGGCTTCAGGCCGGTGATACCAGCCTAACACGTGTCCACAGGGCGTGTTACCACCCCCTGCTTCATGCACTGTGCTGACTGTAATGTAACATACTTACACCCTTTTGTCAAGCCCTATGCCCACCTTCTCGTGCAAAATACAGCCCTGCATAGAGCAATCTATCAAAAACTCCCCCTTCCCTATTTATAATACTTTGTTTTTCAATTATTGTGTTCAGATAAACCTTTCTGGGGTTGTTCAATAAAAAGACAACGGGCGATGCATCTTGATGCATCGCCCGTGAAAACGAACACCGTTGTATCGCACGAATCAACGGTACTCATCTGGAACCCGTGCTTTCCATCCCTCGTGAACCTTGATGCCGCATTCAGGATACAGCCGATTGGTAACAAGGTATGGATCGCTTGCGATGTAAGAGGTGCTCCATCGCCAGTCAAACGCTTGTTCGTCTGTCGCGATATGACCCCAACCATTGCCGATCTGAGCTATACCACGAGATTCATTCCACGTTCCTTGTACGTACCCTTCGGCGTACGCAAGAGGATCAAGGTTAGACTCGCAGTTAAGCAGCCACATAACCGCGCCAAGGTTAGACAGACATCCGCGCCCCTGGCCACACATATGCAGTTGACCGGGATGCGGATCAAACGGATCGCGCCCACTATCCTCAATTGCCTGATAGGCAACCTCACAGATCTGGGCTTCCCAATCTCCGTCACACCATCCACCAGGCTCGTCTCTCACATCCACCGCAAAAGTGGTGGCACGTCCTGTGCTATCAATACGAGAGACTTCTACGGTGCGATCCTCAGAATCTCTTCTGACCTCTCGAACCTCAGGACGCCTGTCAACGGTTTGAACTTCAGAGCGTCTGCTCTCAAAGCTCTGGGCAGACTCACCTACTGGCGCACGAGGAGAGCCAGAGGACTCAGATGCAGAAAACCGCGTCGCCAGCAACTGCTCGTTTTCACGAGACGCAGTCTTCCTATGAAGGACACCTCTCTCTCTGTCCCCTGTCTCTTCGCTCTGTGTTGTGCTGTTTGCGACCAGAATAACGGTCGGAGCATCAGCCCCATTCCAAGATTCATGGTTCGCAGTCCAGACACCAGAGAACGCAGCAATTGCGATAAGTGCCACAAGACTGCACAACCACACGCCCAGTGCAACACGCACCTTCGTGGAAAACAGTTCCATGCAGCACCTCCTTTCATACCTAAACAGCAACACAATGCTGCCCTTGTGTACTCATGGACTATATACAAATAACACAAACGTACTAAAAAGTCAATGGATGCCTGTAATGTGCAAAGACATAGTGCAGCCCTCTCTTGACATTCAACAAATGCTGTAGAACAATAACCGCAGGAAACCAGCACACACGAAAGAAAGGACAACCGCAATGACGCAGACCCGCGTGGCGATAAGCGGTACAGGTGCTATGGGGATTTTCATCCTCAACGCCATTGAGGAAGCTACAACGTCTCTCCAGATCGTTGGAATCCTCAACCGCAACCCAGGTGAAACAGATCCTAAAGAGAAGAGACGCTCAACTCTCCCTACCTACTCAACAGCATCAGGATATGTGTTTCACGTAGCAAAGACAACGAAACGCATAATCCCTGTGAGCGACTCGTTTGACGCTCTGTCGGAATGGAAGCCCGATGTTGTCGTGGACTTCTCGCACCCAGAATGGACAAAGCAACTCCTGCCTGAGTGCGTGGAAAGAAAGATATCCTTTGTAGTTGGAACAACAGGGCTGTCGCACGACTTCATTGACAACATCAAGCAACAAGTCGAGCGCAAACAACTTCGCCTGGGGGCACGGGTGGCATCCGATGGAAACGTGATAGGCGGAGAAGCAGGTATCGGTGGGTTCATCGTCCCGAACTTCTCTTTGGGTGCAGTCGCCTTGCAGTCCATCGCAAGACGACTCGCAGGTGCATTTGACAACGTCGCCATCATAGAGCAACACCACACCCACAAGGCAGATGCTCCATCAGGTACGGCGTTCAGCATAGCGCAAACCATACGCAACGCCCGCGGGTATGATGTTGACGACACGAGCCACGAGGACACACACGCCATCTCCATCCACTCTGTTCGTATGCCAGACTCGCCTGCGTGCCACACAATCATCTTTGGTGGTACAGGCGAGAGCCTGACCATCAAACACGAATCTCTCAACAAGGATTCGTTTATGCCAGGAATCCTGCAGTGCATCTGGCGTGCACAATACGCGTATGGCGTTGAGACCGACATTGAAGACCTCCTTTTCTCAGGCTGACCCTCTCGCACACAGAGGAGGAAGAGATGCAAAGAACCCCCTTGCATTTCTTCCTCCTCTTCTTCATTTTTACAAAATATTAAAGGTGCAAACCTTCCTCTTTTCCTATATTCCTACGCACTGTGCATTCCCTTCTGAAGTGCGACACTTTTATACCTAAATGCCATCGCTGTACATACCATTATCTCTATAGATGAGATGGGATGTAAAAAGGATAAAAATCCTTTTTCTTTAACTATGCAGCACTTCAGAGAGGAATGTAACTACAACCATTGACTTCTTTATAAAACTATGCTATACTATATATTAGTGCGTTCTCCGATACGAAAGGAACATCTGTATGACACGCTATCACTGGATAGCAGGTTTGGTTGTCGGGGTGCTTCTCATAGCACCATCCATCATTGTTGCGGCAGTATTTGAAAACACTGGCATCGAGCCAGGATCTTGGATCGCTGTCGCTGCAGGAATGACGCTTATGGCATGCGTCCTCATGGGATCCATGCTGTCACTCTTCTGCCTCTTCGCTCTAGCAGAAGAGACAATGTGGAAACCACACGCTCAACCAACCCCCCAACGGTCAAATCCTGACCCCGCTGGCATCACGGACTGATGCCTCAACCAAAAAACACCTTGCTACAACAAGATGTTTTTTGGTTTAATGCGTCATTGACATATTTTTTACACATACATCAAAATCTCATCCTCTATCCACCCAAGATAGAAACTTTATGTTCCCGCATCATAGTATTAAAATAAGAGGGGATAGAATTCCTATCCCCTTAAGCACACCGAGTGCTATGGCAGATCATCACACGAATCTGCGACCGACCCCATTGTTGAGTAAAATTTCTCGTCCAACTCCTGATCGCTTACGTAGAACACACTATCTTCATGAAACCCACACTCCACTAATTCATCTACAGTGAACGTAATCAATTGCTTCACGCCTCTATCAGCGTCTCTATAGGAGTACAGATAATACAACGTACCAGACTGATCCATTACAACAGAGCTACTCTGAATTGCTATGAGCGATTCTGCCTCTATTGTCCGAACAGCATCCCAATTGAAGTTATACAAATCGAAAATCTCTTCGTTGAGAATGAGTCGCTTGAAAAACTTCCCATTCTGGTACCTTATGAGGTACACGTCGTAGGTGTCTTGATGTGTTGCAAGACCATACTCACCATCAGCGAAGAGAGTATCAAGGCTCTCCTCCTGCAACTCCACATCTTGCTCGTCTCGCATCTCTGCATCGCCCTGTTGCTTGCACGCAGCAGACACAAAGACCGAAACACACGACAAGAAAACGAGCACAAAAGCGAGTCGAAATCGCATCCTACCTTCCCTCCGTTCAATGTACCTTCACAATAGTATATCAAACCAACCCCCAGCCTGACAACGCCTCTATTGATATGCTGAGAGAGACAATCAATCGCAGTATTATTGTAATGTCAGACCACCAAAAAACACTTGATGTGACAAAATGTTCCTTAGTTAAACGCACACTAAATCCTTGACTCTGGTAAAACAAATACATATTTTTCAAGCCAAGCCACAACCTCGTCTTCCAGATAAAACTCAAAATATTCTGTCCAATAACCACTCGAGCCAACTTTTCTCATCAAATATCCCGCGCATAACTCTGCCGCCAGTTCATGTGGAACAAAGTACCCATATATTCCTCCGCCATAAAAACTATTTTCTGTCCTATATATACTATCCTGAGGCAAAACCCACTCACCCTTTTCGTCTTGCGAAAACCCAACAATATCAATAAATTCTTGAAACGCTGACGAGTGTAAAAGATATCTCAAAGTTCCGCCATTACCTGTATATTTTTCTATAAAAAAGTCGTGGTTAAAGACATTCTTCACGATATGCCATGTTTGGTTACTATGACATAACTCGTGAAACTCTACTTTCAATAAATCGTGGTAATCCCTCATTTTATTACGAGATAATGCAATAGATTCGCGAAAACGATGATAAGCATATTGATTCTCGCTATCCTCAAAAGTATACAGTTCCATATTGTGAGAATGCCAAGAAAATCCCTTTCTGCCCTCAGGCGCGTCCGCAAGCCCTTCCTTCATAAATAAAATAACACAAACCCCCTGGGTGAGGGGGATGCTTGGCAAAACATACTTTTTGGTTTCAGGTCTCCAATTATTCCCCTCACAATCCGACTCTGTAATCGGGTCTATGACGCGAACCTCCCTATGCCCACCCCTTGGAAGCGCGTCTGCTTTCTGTTTCTCGTTTTCTGTCAACAATCCATATCCATAGATATGATTCATCATATCTATGCACTGCACCCAAATGGTTGAAGGAGGTATATTGTTTTCATACTTGCTGTTGAAATTTTTGTTTAAAAAACGTGGTCCGCTAAACGTATATCCTGTATAATCTTTCTCTTGTGCATCCCACACCCACAACAGGTTAACATCACATCCACGAACCGCCAGTCGCGCTGTAAGTTGATACAACGACCCTCCACCCCATTGTATAAACGCTGTACTTTCTGTTGCTTGTTCGGGAAGAGTGCCTGATATTTGAGTATGCCCCAGAGTCTGAGCATGCGTTGAGATTGAGAATGTCAAAAACGTTAAAAAGGACACAGCAAAACAGAGAACAGCCCACAACGAGATAAAAACCATTGTGTCGTATTTTCTTGCTGTTTTCATAAGATTTAAAAATGAGTATCTATATTTTAACGCCATCCAAAACGTTGTCTGTATCTATCACTACTGGCAATAAAGGATGTACCTTTTTGAAAATCTTGGGATCGCTATCCCTGTACTCATGCGTCAGACAACCCGCAAAAACAGCAGGAGATATGCCTTCTGATTTAGATATTTTTTTGACTACTTCTTCAAAATTACCATTATCTTTATCTGTCATTTTGATAAACCTATCCAGCATAGTTTCGTAGTTTGGCAATAATTGTTTCCGTGCGAACGCGTCCGCTTCATATTCCTGCGCCCTATGACTATCGTTGATATTGTCATCCTTGTCATCAAAGTTAACGAACTGCTCTTTTTTGCTGTGGAGTAACAAGTGTCCTAATTCATGGAATAAGGTAAACCAAAATTTACCCTCATCTCGCTTATGAGTATTAATCATAACCAATGCCTTTTGTGGCGAAATCCATGTCGCAGCACCTTGTGTGTGGATATTAGAAAACAAAGGCATATACGCCACAACAACACCGCATCCTGCAAGCAATTTTTCTATACGAGGCAAGTATTTCACGTAAGAAGAAGTGGGTAGTAAACGTAGCTTATTGACTGTATATTCTAATTTCTTTTTGTCAAATGGTTGCACATCAGTAACTTGCGCCTTCCTCCTTCCGAGGCGCAACCACGCAGCCAATGTAGCAACATCAGTATTTTTTCTCTTGTACTTGCGAAACGCAAACCTATCTATTGGTGTATCCTCCAATAGCTGAAGAGAGGCAACACCAAAAAACCTCTGCAGCTGATTTATAATCTCATCAAAATTATTTTTGCTCCATCGAAAATTCTCTTGAAAAACCGATGTTTTTCGTAACTCGCTATATGCGTTCTTAAAATGAGGTAAGAGAACTACTTCGCTTTCTGTATGTCTCTTTTTTTCTAATCTTGCAAAATCCATCTCATACCTTTTCTGGATAGCGAACCAAAAATCCGCAGGAGAATGAAATACCTTACCGAGCTTTTGAGCCGTATCCTTAGTGATAGGATGCTTCTCCGCGATAATAGCATTGATTGTTTTGTGAGAAATACCTGTTCTATCCGCAAGCTCTTTTTGCGTAATACCGCAATAATCCATTTCATTCTTCAAGGTATAGCCAGGGTGTATTGCGATGGGCGCAACATATCCCTGCAAATCACTATACGTTTTTTGTTGTTTAACCATTATTACTATTCGTTACTTATGGTAATCCCCAATACCTAAAATCAAAATATGAGACACTTTTCTTGGATCTGTTTCATTGGAACTTTCCTCTGTGGGTTGCAACACTAACCTATTACCACCTCTTCTCTTTCCTGTAGCTGGGACATCAATAGCAAACCGTCCTTTCATTTTACCTTTCAGAGGATGACATCGAAAATTTCGGGGCAACTCAGACAAGAACTGTACCTCCTCTAATCTTGTAAGAATGTCAATTATGCTTTCGACTTCTTTTGCGTCAAAACGCTTTGACAAATGTTCTAAGTCCTGTAATTCGCTTTTCAGTTTTTTGTTCCTAAACTGTACTATCATACTAACCTATTTTCAGTACTATGTCAATAAATTATCCACATTTTATGTCTATAAAAATTCCATATTTTTATAGACATAAAACTACCATATTATACTACCACAAAAGAATCACAGCATCAAACAGCGCACATATCCTCTAAGATTAAAACAAGAAGGCTGTGGGCGGTGATTTCTTGTTGAATACGCGTTCTAAAGATAAATCCCCCGCACAAAAATGCGGGGGCTTGTTGGAGGAAAAGGCAGTGGCATACCAACTAATCCCAAGGGAACAGAGGTACATCCAAGTGCCACACGCAACGCAATATACCACAAATAGCGCATTGACGAACTGGGTTGCCGAAACGGATACAGCCACGCACCCGACAATTCAACAATGGGTCATTCTTATCAGTAGTCCATTCGTGATCATGAGGCTCTACCTTGTGTGCGTAACTATTAGCATTTCCGTAACTCTCTGGGGGACCAAGTTCCTCAATCGCCTCAGCTGTCCATTCGCGGTCAAGAGGTTTTGCTCTCTGTACATAGTACTCCTCGTGGGGTGTTTTGGACATCTCACACTTCTCCTTTCTTGAGAAAACCGAAACAACACAAACCTACTATGTTGTTAATTAACAATAGCATATTACGTTTACGCCCAAAACCCCCGCGCCTTCAGCACGGGGTTTTGGTACAAAAAAATCAAGGGCTGTGGGGGGGGTGACTGTCCTATATAATTATATTTGTGGAAAAATGATATTGACAAACACTTCATTAAACAATAACATTGAATTAAGGTTCGCCGTTGGCGCTGGGTCCCTCTTATGAGGGACTCGAATTGTTTAAGTACTCTAAAAAAGCATTATCTATAACTCTAAACTCATCTTCACCAATAATTTCTATTCTGTTTATCATTCTTTTAGAATCAACGGTTTTTATTTGTTCAAATATAATACTACCATCTATCACGCTACCCTTAAATCTGAAGTATCCAGGTAAATTTTTTATATTCTTAGTAATAGGAAAACATAAACATTGATTAACTGCTACCTTTCTATAAACCAGCATAGGTCTTTGAAAATTGTTTCCTTTGCCATCTATTTCATATCCGACATTCACACCAACAGAACACCACCAAACTTCTCTCGCATTAAAATTAAGTGGCTGTTTGTTATCTATCAATTGTTTCTCTATATTCCAATCATCAAATAATTTTACATATACTTTATCTTTCATACACATTCACAATATCATAAAACATACAGTTCCTTAAACAAAAAAAAATCAAGGGCTGTGAACGGCGACTTCCTACTTTCCCCCATAGGAGTATCATCGGCCTCGGCGCATTTCACTTCTGTGTTCGGAATGGGAACAGGTGGGACAACGCCAGTATAGTCGCCATTCACAACCCTTGATTTAGTTATATCTGCAATAAAAGATAATCATATAATTCCGCAAGATAATCGTACAAACAAAGTGCTGATATATTAGTACTGCTTGGCTGAACACTTCACAGTGCGTACACCTGCAGCCTATCAACCTGCTCGTCTTGCAGGAATCTTGAGCTCTCATCTTGGGTGGGGCTTCGTGCTTATATGCTTTCAGCACTTATCCCTTCCGAACATAGCTACCCAACTGTGCCACTGGCGTGACAATTGGTACACCAGAGGTTCGTTCACTCCGGTCCTCTCGTACTAGGAGCGACCCCCCTCAAAGCTCAACGCCCACGGAAGATAGAGACCAACCTGTCTTACGACGGTCTGAACCCAGCTCGCGTGACGTTTTAATTGGCGAACAGCCAAACCCTTGGGGCCTTCTTCAGTCCCAGGATACGCCGAGCCGACATCGAGGTGCCGAACCGCATCGTCGCTGTGGACGCTTGGATGCGACTAGCCTGTTATCCCCGGGGTAACTTTTATCTGATGATCTCCTCCCTTTCTATAAAGAAGAGTCGGTTCACTAAGTTCTGCTTTCGCACCTCATCAAAAATATAAATATCATTGATGTCTTGCTACTCCCCACTATTTTGCAATAGAAAGTTTTACAAGAGCGTGACTTATAGGTCTTGCAGTTAAGCCAGCTTATGCCTTTACACGACCACTCCGATTTCCATCCGGAGCTAGCTGACCTTGATAAACGCCTCCGCTACCTTTTAGGAGGCAAGCGCCCCACTTAAACTACCCACCTTTCACTGTTCCGACTGTGTTTAGCAGCCGGTTAGTTGCAATACACTATAAGATGGGTGTTTCATTGGCGGCTCCACCTTAACCGAAATTAAAGCTTCAAAGCCTCCCCACTACGCTACGCATATAATGCACTACAACAATAAAAAGCTATAGTAAAGCTCCCGGGGTCTTTTCGTCTTTCCGCAGGTAACCGGCATCTTTACCGGTACTGCATTTTCACCGTGCTCCTCGTTGAGACAGTTTCCCAGTCGTTACACCTTTCGTGCGGGACAGAACTTACCTGCCAAGGAATTTCGCTACCTTAGGACCGTTATAGTTACGGCCGACATTCACCAGCGCTTACATCAACAGCCAAACGAAGTAAACTTCGTTTGACCACCAACGCTTAACGTTCTGGCATTGGTCAGGTGTCACCCCCTATACATCCTCTTACGAGTTAGCAGAGAGTTGTGTTTTTGATAAACAGTCGCCAGGAAGACATTTGCTGCGCCCCATATTGCTACGGGGAAGGCATATCCCGAAGTTACGCCTAGCTGATTTGCCGAGTTCCTTAACGAGGATTCACACGTTCGCCTTGGGCTACTCGCCCTGCCTACCTGTGTTGGTTTTGGTACAGATTTTTACTTGTTAACCTTAGAAGCTTTTCTTGGAAGATTGCTCCACAGACTTCACGCGCAAAAACGCGCTTCGTTACACTTCTCGGGAATGTCTTGCGACCAAAGGGGCATTTCTCCCCTTCTTCCCCTAAAGCATAAACGCAAATCCAATAATGCGCACTGTGTACTAATCTCCGTCCCTCCATCGCACAAGCAAAAAGGACAGGAATATTAACCTGTTGTCCATCCCGCCGATCCTTTCGGACCTGCGGTTAGGGCTGCCTAACCCTTGGCTGATTGACATTGCCAAGGAAACCTTAGGCTTTCGGCGGAAGGGTCTCTCACCCTTCTTGCGGTTACTCATTCCAACATTCTCTCTTCCCAACGCTCCACCGCGCCTCACGGCACGACTTCAACGCAGATGGAAATGCTCTCCTACCACTCATACCGCGCAAACGGTATGAGTCCACGTCTTCGGTGGTATGTTTGAGCCCCGTTACATTTTCGGCGCAATGACTCTCGACTAGTAAGCTGTTACGCACTTTTTAAAGGATGGCTGCTTCTAAGCCAACCTCCTAGCTGTTTGGGAATCATCACCTCCTTTCCCACTTAACATACACTTGGGGACCTTAGACGGTGGTCTGGGCTCTTTCCCTCTCGAATATGGAGCTTAGCCCCCACATTCTAACTCTTCAGAAACAACGCACGGCATTCGGAGTTTGACTGGCTTGACTCAGAAAAACCTCGCCAAACCAACCAGTGCTCTACCTCCGCGCGCCTTCACTAAAGGCTAGCCCTAAAGCTATTTCGGAGAGAACCAGCTATTACCAGGCTCGATTAGCTTTTCACTGCGACCCACAGCTCATCCCCTCGTATTGCACGGCGAGTGGGTGCGGGCCTCCCCTTGATTTTACTCAAGGTTCACCCTGGCCATGGGTAGATCGCCTGGCTTCGGGTCTTATATATACTGCCTTCAATCTATTTATTTTGAGTACAAAATACTCAAAATAAATAGATTGAGAGTGCCCTGTTAAGACTTGGTTTCCCTATGCATTCCTCCACAAAAAGGAGTTAAACAAGCAGTACACATAAACTCGTTGGATCATTATGCAAAAGGCACTGTGTCACTCTGTAAAAGAGCTCCACATCCTTGTAGGTATATGGTTTCAGGTTCTATTTCATCGTCCTCACCGGACTGCTTTTCACCTTTCCCTCACGGTACTTGTTCACTATCAATCATCAAAAGTATTTAGCCTTTCCCGATAGGTCGGGATGATTCGCTCGAGGTAGTCGTGCCTCGAGCTACTCAGGAACAACAACGGGTTTTCAATACTTTTCAACTACAGGACTATTACCTTCTATGGTCACTCTTTCCAGAGTTATTCGTTTAAATATATCCAACCTTTGTGTCGTTGCCCTACAACCCCTGCATACGCAGGTTTAGGCTCCTCCCTGTTCGCTCGCCGCTACTAAGGGAATACGAAATCTTCTTCAATGCTTACAACACAATACTATGCTGTAAACATCAAAGAAGATACTACGGTATCTTTTCCTCCGCTTACTGAAATGTTTTACTTCAGCGGGTACGGCTTCGCGCAAAGCGCGAATCTCCATTTGGAGGGGTTTCCCCATTCGGACATCCCCGGATCACAGGTTGCTACACACCTACCCGAGGCATTTCGCAGTTACGCCACGTCCTTCGTCCCCTTTTGATGTTTAGGCATCCCCCATACACCCTTGAGTTTCCGCTCATACAAATTACCTATACTATTGTGAGCAAAGCACACAATAGCGCGGAATTATATGACTATCTTTCATTGTTGGTTGTTATTCAGTTGTGAATGTACTCAATAAATAGCGATAATGACAACAGAAAAACCGCATTCTGGGCGGTTATCGTAAAAACTATCTTATTTTTACGCTCCGCATCTATGTCTTCTGTGAAAATATACTCATATCACTACTTATTAAGAAGCAGTATAACGCTGTACAAGCACAATGTCAAGCCTACTATTTCCACATTTTCTCCACATAGGTAGTGTGTCTCCCTGTCGCCGCCGTAATCGTGGGACGCCGCACAAATAATACCTCCTTATCGTACAGCGCTGCACACCTTCTGCACTACAACAAAAAACAACCCCTATGATTCAGTGATTAGGATGCGTGAGTCGCATAACCTCCCTCCCTATGATTCAGTGTTCGCAGAGTCACCTATATCAACTCCGGTCTTACGACTCAGTGTTCGTAGAAGGAAGTATTGATGATATACATAATGATTTTCGTGGGAGTTGTTCCCTTGCGATTCAGTGCTCGTAGGAGGTTGTTGGTATCGTGGGGTGTAAAACAAAACCCCCTTATGATTCAGTGTTCATAAGGGGGGATGGACACGCTCCAATTCATCACCTGTCAGTGCGTCAGCATACCTGAAACGTGATGCACAACCGACTGCTACTTCCAGCATGGATCGTGTGATTGCAACCTGTTCTCGCTTCTTCGCTCTATCTGCCGAAACCCGCTCGCGTGCTTTTGGTTTCGCAGGTAGGGGTCTGCGCTGCGAGTCCTCAACTGCTCGCTCTGCTCTGTATATGTCATCCTGCAATTTGTGGATGGCATTGCGTACTTGGGTGACGACTATTTTGCGATCGTCATCAAACGCAATACCAAAGAGGTCAACGAACAGAGTGCACTCTTCCAGTGCGTGCGGCGAAACATTCAACGCTGGACTGCGAAAGTGCTCAACCCACTCGTGCAGAGAACGACGAGTAGTGCCAAACGAGTAGTCGTTTTGCGGCATTTCGTGTTGCTCGCTCATCATCGTTCCTTTCACGAGCTACTGACACTACGACAAGAAACGAGTGTCACGCCTCTATCATACCACAAAATCTCAAAAAGAAAAGGGGGTGGTATTTCTACTCACCCCCTTGCCTGTATCTGTTCGTGGAGCGCGAGCGTTCGTTGTCGTGCGCGCCCAGCAAAATCATCCATAAAAGATGCGAACACAATAGACCGCGAAGCGCTAACAAAGAACGTTCTCTCTGTTGCGCTGTGAGCTGCGGATACTGCATCAAGAACGTCGCCACCTTGCGCGCCCACTCCAGGAATCAGCAGAGGGATGTCGGGTGCTACCTCACGAACACGACGTATAGCGTGAGGATTTGTTGCACCAACGACCAGTCCGCAGTTCTGGTTCTTGTTCCAGTGCTCTGCGACTCGCGCAGCAACACGAACGTACAACGGGTTATCGTCATTGACCGCGCCCTGAAACTCGTCTGCACCATCACCTGTAGTGCGGCACAACACGAAAACACCTTTATTGCTTCGCCCAAGGAACGGAGCAAGCGATTCCTGTCCCATATAGGGATGAACAGTGATCGCGTCTGCGCCCAAAAACCCAAACGCGTATTGGGCATATCGCTCATTGGTAAACGCGATGTCTCCGCGCTTTGCATCCAGAATCACAGGGATGGTAGGGTACCACTCGTGGATAGAACGGATAATCCTTCGCAGCGCAGAGATGCCTTCGGTGCCGTGCGCCTCGTAGAACGCGCTATTGATCTTATACGCGCCCACCACATCGCCTGTTGCAGCAACAATCGCACGAGCGAAGTGCATAAACGCTGCTCCCAGACCCTGTTCCTGCAGAACAGAGTAGAGAGGAATGGGTAGTTGCGTGCCAAAATCCAACCCAACGCAGACAAACTTGTTCTGGCGCCACTTGTCGTTCGCCAGCTCCCAGAAATCACGTTGTGCTACGGTCATTACAGACCCCTTTCTCTATCCTTACCTCATACATACCTTATTTGCCATACGAAATCAACCACGTCACCTCAATCAATACAAGAATATACAAAAACGCTCATAGTAGATAATCACCACGCATACGTGAATCCTCTCTTTCAATATGACAAGTAAAGGAAAAGGATTCTTACCTTTTCTATACCTAAAATGCCACCTCTATACATACCATTATCTCTATAGATGAGATGGGGTATAAAAAAGGTAAAAATCCTTTTCTTGGCTAATGTGGGTATAAAACGTATCGCACTTCAAGAGAGAATATAACTACACACATTGACAAAACAATAATTTTTTGCTGCAATACAGATACATCGTACGTTGCACCTATTTCTACTACTCCTTGTCTTAGAGGCCAGAGACAAACAGTAGCATACATTCGGGCAGCAACGCTACCCATTACATCTCATATTCAAAACTATGGAAACACCACAACCAACAAACGAACATACACAACAGGACGACACGATCCAAGATAAAGAGGAGAACTTTATGCACACAGTAAACGGAATCTCGCGGTTCAGCAAAGAGAAGAAACGAAAAATACTCTTGATTGGTGCCACGCTTCTCTCAATCGCTCTCTTAACAGCAGTGATTGTGTTGGTGTATCACACGCTTGTATCAGATTCTTCAGACTCCACACAACAACCATCTTCACCCCAGATAGATAAGGACGACACGGACAATACAAAAGACCCAGACAGCAAAAAAGAGAAACACAACGAGAAAAAGGATAACGAACCTATTACCATCACACCTATCATCGTTGAAAACCCAAGCAAAAAATCTCCATCCTCATCTAAATTCCCACCCTATCTTAAATACCTGAAAGGAAAATAAATATCAGACACAGCCACAACCCATACGGTTTCATCTACACAGTACCGGGGCCCAGGGGGGGGGGGGGGTGGGTGGGGGGGTTTTTAAAAAAATTAGGAGGCGCCCAGCGTAGGGGGGGTGGTGTGAGGTGGGGGGGGGTGTAGTATAAAAA
>VXOY01000019.1 GCA_009839835.1 Candidatus Spechtbacteria bacterium SB0662_bin_43
TATATAGGTATTTCCCCCCCCCCTCCCCCTATTTCTCCTTTATTTTTTTATAGGTACACACATCAGTCAAAATAAACCAATCAGGTGGCGGCGAGCGCGCGGGGTCTTCAAAACACCCCCCACCCTTCCTTATATGCGCGCGCGCAACAGTGGTATCGCGCGCGCGCATTAGGTTGGATGGGGGGTGTTCGTCTTTTTTTTGCCGCATATTATAGCACGCGCGTATATGATACCTTATAGCGCGCGCGAGAGATAGCGACAATAACGGCACCAATCATTGACGCGTGAGGTTGAGCGCTATAACGAGAAAGTGTGAAGTACGCTATAAAAAGTGAGGGGTCTTGACAAGATTTTGAAACTCTGATACAATGGGGTTAATAGTGAAAAAGTACAAACCCAAAAAGTAATACAATAGGGGCGTGATACTACACTATTGATTGTGAGGGTACATTAACAATCAATATGATGAAATATGCTATTGAACGCATAGATGACGGCGCACTTTTGACCGATTCTTCTATGCAAACAGTGCTCTTTGACACGATAGAAGAAGCGAAAGACGAAATACACCATCAAACAATGGTTGTAGATGAATATGAAGAGGATGAATTGCGCGTTGTCTATAAATGGGAGCAATCATTGCGACTACTCCATAAGGGGAGTAATAGATAACCCGCACATAGAACGCACATAACGCTTATAATAGCGTTATGTGCGTGAATGTGAGGGGATAATAACAGCAATATGGAAAATACACTACTACAACACTATGTAAAGGAGGGTGTAAGCAACGCACAAGGCGACTTATTCCAATATCCAAAGCATAGCAAGGAAGTGAAACACCAAGCATATCAAAATGTTATAACAGCTCTATCGTCAATTGTCTATCATAGGTTGGATGAGGGGTTGGATGTTCATATTGAACCGCTTGTATTGGAAGATATGATTGATAAAGAATGTAAGCAATAACTACCACACGAACACCTTATATCAATGACGATATGAGGTGAGGTGTGAGAGGGTATTGAATAAAAGCACTATGACAACAGAACAACATTTCAATGACGCTTACAAGCGTTTAAAGGAAGAGTACGAGCGTTTGAGTAGGTACGAGTACCTTACGATGCCAGACCCCACAACATTACCACAATACAAGAGAGACACGATATATTCTTTTAGGCACGAAATAGGCGACATAAGCAAAAGAATGGACGAGATAAGCGACAAAATGAGCGACATTGTTGGTATGTAATACATACCCCCACGCTCTCTCTATGAGAGAGCGTGAGATGTGCGTATTACAAGAACATTAACAAAATATATATGCGTGATTTACACATAGACACTTCATTGGCTATAGACGACTATATAGATGGTATGCAGCTTGAAGACGATATGGAAGCAACAAGAGAAGAGGCAAAAGAGACAATAAAGGATATGTACCATTTATATATGGGTATGTTGAAACAAGGTGAAGATGAAGAAAAAAATATAAGGTTGTACGCTACTATCGTTGTTGATATATGCGACTATAGAAGTAAATGTGAGGATATAGCGCTTGATTGTTTAAAAGATAGATTGAGCGAGTAGTATATCCCCATAGAGCACAACAAGCGTTGTGCTCTATGATGGGCATATTATTATTATTGAACCTTACAATATGCAAAAAGAAGACATAACAATAGACACCGCAATAGCAATTGGTGAGTACATTGATAGCCTGGAGGATGTAGAGGGTGTAGAAGTAGAGAATGTTATAAACGACTTGTACGATATGACAATGGACACGCTATGCGATAAGATTGAAGACAATACAAGGGTGAGCAGTTTATGTTATATCATTTACGATATAGAGCTGTTTAGAGGGCAATGTGAGGATAGAGCAAAGGGAGAGCTGAGCGATAAAGCACAAGGGTAGCAATACCCTTGTGTGTGCGTATAGGGTTATACATTAAAAGATAAAAGATAAATATATGAATAACAAAGATACAAAAAAATTGGGCGATAACTTACTCATAGCGGCGCGACAGATTCATAATGACGAAATAGTGATGAGTATTGATAAATGGGTTGAAAGTATAAAAGAAGTGGCGCAGCTCTTAAAAGAAGATAGCGAGCATAAAATAAAGAAACAAGAAAAGGAAAATGTTTTCTATTCTAAATAATACATAGATATAAGGTATAGCAATAGTGTTGTACCTTACAATGTGCGTATTATTAAAAGATAAAACTATGAGTAGAACATATATTAGGGTGCAAGGATATGCTCTTTATGTAAAAGGTGAGGGGTGGTTTATGAAAGACGGCACATTAAAGGATGACGACATTGATAGTATTGATGCGGATGTTGCTCTTTTTACGAAAAGGGAAGCGGCTGTTATGGAGGCGCAAGAGATAAATAGCGCATACGAGATTTACGCTGTGGGAGATTAAAAGATAAAAAGGTGTCATACTACCTATGACACCTTTTGCGTGCGTTAGAACGCAATCTGTGGCGTCTCATAATACTTCAAAAGATAAAATACATAGTATTTTGAGACATCAAAGGATAAATGCTTGTTGTAGGGGCTTGACAAAAAAAGATAAATATGATAGAATGGATTTAATGAGGTGAGCCACGACATCTCAATAAAAAAATAAAATGTGGGAGGTTAATCGTCTCAAAATAATTGATATAATTCTCAATATGTTGAATACAAGGGCTGAGACGCCTGAGGGCATATAGAGAAGAAAAGGGGGTATCCCCCCCTTTTGTTTTTTATAAATGTATTGACAAAATAATAATAGTATGCTACAATGTAGGTACATTAAAAGATAAACACATTATGGAAAAAAGCGTACATAGTATTTTTGTTGGAAAGGAAAGAAAATACTACATCACAATGGTTAGAAGTGGAACAAGCGAGCAATGGGTTGAATATATGACAGAGAGTGGATGGAATGAGAACCCACACAATACAAAACTTTATACAAAGAAAGAGCTGCTGGAAAAGTATAAAGAATTGTTAATATAAATTAAAAGATAAACTATGGAACAAAGATTAAAAGTAATGCAAGAGGCATTAAATAAATTGCGTGAAGTAAGGAATAGCACCTGGACGAATGATACTGCAAGGCAAGAAATAGATACGCTACAAGTAGCGTTAGACGAGATACGAGCTGAGCTGGATATTGTGTAGTACCTACATTGATTACAAAACATTGTTTTGTAATCGCTTGTGAGTATTATTAAAAAATATACTTATGCAAAATATAAAAGAAATACATAAACGAATCAGTGATATTCGTAAGCAACTTGACGAAATAGAGGAGAGTACCACTTATTATCAAGTAATCTTTGATAAGGATAAAGGATATATTGAAATGGAGGGAAAAGGTAATCCAAAGATACACGGTGAATTGTTTGATAAGAAACAAGGATTAGAAGTGATAGAGCTGATAGAGGAAGCAACACTACAATCATACAAAGGTAAGTATGATTATAAATTGATTGAGGTTGATTTAAGTAAAAGATAAATATAGTATCCACACCTTGTGTCTCATTTATGAGGCATAAGGATGTGCGTATTAATATTAAAAACTATTATTTATGAAGTATAAATATAATGGTAATTCATACAACATTGGCGACTTAATAGATGCTATTATAGAGGATGAAAAGTACCTTGATAGATACACAAAGATAAGAGAGGAGGAGGAGACGAGGATATTAGATAAATATCATAGTGTCATTGAGGATAACACAGAGTGTATCTTAATTGGTGAATTATTGAGTGAAGGTGTTGTGAGTAAAATTAAAGAATAATTATGGAAAAAGATAAATTAGAACGAGTGCGTGAGATTCTGAAAAATTCAGACCCGTGGGAATTAGCGAACCTTGAAAGTGAAGGATATGTGGATAGGGATGAAACTGTGATACAAGCATTTATTGATAGGGGTGAATATGAGAAGGAATGGGAGAGGCAAACAGAAAATGCTATACAAAATATAGACGAGTATATTGAGAAATATGTAAATGAGGAGTACGCAGATGCTATCATTGCGTGGGGTAAGGAGATACATTGACATTAAGGGTACTTTATGTTAGTGTGGTTATACATTAAAAGATAAATAAATTATGAAATATAGAGAATTAAACAAAATGATAAATGGTATCAAGGTAAAAGAGAAAAAGATAAAGTCATTGCGAGCGTTTGGATTGGTACAAGCAGAAATGGATGCTTCCTTGTATAAATTGATACACGAATTCAGTATATCTACCGAAGAAATTGTATTACCAGAAGAGATACAAGAGTATATGGAGAATCTGCTTGAAAGTGGAGACCAGCTTCTATTGGTATGTAATGATACTCATCATTATTGTGTAGCTGAGGAGATAAATTCAGCAGACGAGATACCACAAGAAATATACGATACATTTAGGAGGTGGGTGAATGGAGAGGAGTAATGCTCCTCTCTCCTCTGCTTCTCATTATTGGGTTTGTACGCTCTTACATAGTGGGAAGCAGAGGAGAGATTAAAAGATAAATTATGGAAAGTATAAAAGAGAAACAAAAAGAACTTCAAAAAAAGTATTGTTTGAATTGTTATAAAGAAAAGGGTGAAAAGGATAGCAAGTTAATGAGAACTTGTAATGAGTGTAGAGTTAAAGATACAGAACGAGAGACAAGCAAATATAATTTTATAAAAAGATGTATAGATAAGGGTATCTGTGTAAAGTGTCATGATATGCTTGATGGCAGTTATACATACTATTGTTATTCTTGCGGTAGTGAGGCAAGTAAAGATGCAAGAGTTAAGAACCAACAACGAATAAAAGATAGAAAGATAAGATACGCACAAGGTTTATGTATTATGCAGAAGTGTGGTATTGAGAGATTGTCGTGGGATGAGGTGTGTCAGTTTCACTATGATAGGAGAGTAGTACAGGGTGTTAAAGGATACCCTAAAACACGCAGAAAACAGCGTTTAGAGTGGTTTCGTGGTATTATCAAAAGATAAATATGCCTTATTATAATCCAAGCGGTAGTCGTTTAAGTAGGAATAATAAGACTGACTCAGCTTCACAAGAAACAATAGATAAGTATAAAAATAGTGGATTAAAGATACCTCACACTACTTCTTATTATCCAGAAGGGCAAAAAGAAAGAATGTGGAAAAGATTTGATGCTAAAGCCGCTACATTAAAAGATAAATATGGAGATTGGGGAGAGCATTTACATAATTATATAAAACACAGAAGAATAAATGGTATGTCTTACTCTTCTATTAGTAAGACGTACTTTTATGGTGAGAATTATCTTATTTTTATAAAGAAAGAAGGTTTAGAAAACGATATTGAAACACTCATGAATCCGAAAACTGTTCTTAAATATAAGAATGAATTGGTTAGCGAAAAATCACTGTACCAAGTTGGGATGACATTCACGTATGTTTATAATTTTTTGAGGTTTATTTCTATAATGGGTTTTATTGATGATTTGAATCTGGAAAAAGTTGAAAGAATGAGAGAGCTATCAAAGGTTCGTATTATAAGACAAAAACAAAGAAAAGTATTGACTGAAGATGATTTTGAGATTGTTGTTGCAGCGACAGCCGTTGCTGCTAAAAACTCTTTTGAAAAGGCGAGGAATGTAGCAATTCTCTATGTATTTTTCTATTGTGGTTTAAGATTGAAAGAAATGGCTGATATAAAGATAGCTGATATTGAAGTAGAT